>NZ_JAUOQN010000039.1:0-46141 GCF_030547555.1 Salipiger sp. 1_MG-2023
GCGGCGGTGGTCGGCTACCCGCACCCGGTCAAGGGTCAGGGCATCTATTGCTACGTGACGCTGATGAACGATGTGGAGCCGTCCGACGCGCTGGTCAAGGAGCTGCGCAGCTGGGTGCGCACCGAGATCGGCCCCATCGCCTCGCCAGACCTGATCCAGTGGGCGCCGGGCCTGCCCAAGACCCGCTCCGGCAAGATCATGCGCCGCATCCTGCGCAAGATCGCCGAAAACGACTTCGCCGCCCTCGGCGACATCTCAACCCTCGCCGACCCTTCCGTCGTCGAAGACCTCATCGAAAACCGCGCAAACAAGGGGTAACCGGACATGGACGGACAAACCATCACCGCCGCGCCCGTGTTGATCCTTCTCGGCCCTCCGGGGGCCGGGAAAGGCACGCAAGCGCGGATGCTCGAAGAGAAATTCGGCCTTGTGCAGCTGTCGACGGGCGATCTGCTGCGCGCCGCCGTGGCGCAGGGCACCGAGGCCGGCAAGCAGGCCAAGGCTGTCATGGATGCCGGGGGCCTTGTCAGCGATGACATCGTCATCGCCATCCTGCGCGACCGTCTGGCCGAGCCGGACTGCGCCCAGGGCGTCATCCTCGACGGCTTTCCGCGCACCACGGTGCAGGCACAGGCGCTTGACACGCTGCTGGCCGAAAACGGCCAGCGCATCGACGCCGCGATCAGCCTCGAGGTGGACGACGCCGCGATGGTGACGCGCATTTCGGGCCGCTACACCTGCGCCGCCTGCGGCGAGGGCTACCACGACGACTTCAAGCAGCCCAGCCAGCCCGGAACCTGCGACAAATGCGGCGGCACCCAGATGAAGCGCCGCGCCGATGACAAGGCCGAAACCGTGGCATCCCGTCTGGAGGCCTATCACGCCCAGACCGCCCCGCTGATCGGCTATTTCGATGACAAGGGCGCCCTGACGCGGATCGACGCGATGGGCGACATCGGGGACATCGCCGCCGACATGGGCGCGATCGTAAAGACGGCAACGGCCCGCTAGGGGCCCACGCCACCCCCGCCTTCGGAGGGAGGGCGGGATCATTCAAGGAGAGGAGGGACCCGTCCATGGCGGATCACACAAGGGGCGGCGGCAATGCCGCCGAAAAATCGGGCGAGGCCTATTGGAAGGCCAACCTGCGCATCATCATCATCAGCCTGATCATCTGGGCGCTGTGCAGCTTTGGCTTCGGCATCCTGCTGCGCCCGATGCTGTCGGGCATCATGGTCGGCGGTTCGGACCTTGGCTTCTGGTTCGCGCAGCAGGGCAGCATCCTGGTGTTTCTGGCGCTGATCTTTTTCTACGCCTTCCGAATGAACAAGCTCGATAAAGAATTCGGCGTGGACGAGGAGTAACGCGTATGGATCAGTTTACCATCAACCTGCTGTTCGTGGGCGCGTCTTTCGCGATCTACATCGGCATCGCGATCTGGGCTCGCGCCGGATCGACATCGGAATTCTACGCGGCGGGCCGGGGCGTGCACCCGGTGACCAACGGCATGGCGACGGCGGCGGACTGGATGTCCGCGGCTTCGTTCCTGTCGATGGCCGGCCTCATCGCCTTTACCGGCTATGACAACTCGGCCTTCCTGATGGGCTGGACGGGCGGCTACGTGCTGCTGGCGCTGCTGCTGGCACCCTACCTGCGCAAGTTCGGCAAGTTCACCGTGTCGGAATTCATCGGCGACCGTTTCTATTCGCCGACCGCGCGTCTTGTCGCGGTGCTGTGCCTGATCATCGCATCGATCACCTATGTGATCGGCCAGATGACCGGCGTGGGCGTGGCCTTTGGCCGCTTTCTCGAGGTCGACACCACCACCGGCCTGCTGATCGGCGCGGTCATCGTGTTTGCCTATGCGGTGTTCGGCGGCATGAAGGGCGTGACCTACACGCAGGTGGCCCAGTATGTCGTGCTGATCCTGGCCTATACCATCCCGGCGATCTTCATCTCGCTGCAACTGACCGGTAACCCGATCCCGGCGCTTGGCCTGTTCGGATCGACCTCGGATGGTGTTCCGCTGCTGCAGACGCTGGACCAGATCGTCACCGAGCTTGGCTTCAACCAGTACACCGCCCATAACGGCGATACGCTGAACATGGTGCTGTTCACCCTGTCGCTGATGATCGGCACCGCCGGTCTGCCGCACGTGATCATGCGCTTCTTCACCGTGCCCAAGGTGTCCGATGCCCGCTGGTCGGCAGGCTGGGCGCTGGTGTTCATCGCGCTGCTCTACCTCACCGCCCCGGCGGTTGGCGCCATGGCCCGCCTGAACATCACCCAGCAGTTCTGGCCCGAAGGCACCGCCGCGGCGGCTGTCAGCCTTGAGACCATCGAAACCGACCCCTCCTATGACTGGATGGCGACCTGGGAACAGACCGGCATGCTGGGTTGGGAAGACCTGAACGGCGACGGGCTGATCCAATACTACAACGCGGCCTCGCCCGCGATGCAGGAACGGGCTGCCGCAGAGGGCTGGACCGGCAACGAGCTGACCAACTTCAACAACGACATCCTGGTTCTGGCGAACCCGGAAATTGCCAACCTGCCGTCCTGGGTGATCGGCCTTGTGGCTGCGGGCGGTCTTGCCGCCGCGCTGTCGACAGCCGCCGGTCTGCTTCTGGCAATCTCCTCCGCCGTCAGTCACGATCTGATGAAGGGTCAGCTGACTCCGGATATCAGCGAAAAGAACGAACTGTTGGCGGCGCGGGTTGCCATGGGTGTGTCGATTGCCGTGGCGACATGGCTTGGCCTCAACCCTCCGGGCTTTGCGGCGCAGACCGTGGCGCTGGCCTTCGGCCTTGCGGCCTCGTCGATCTTCCCAGTGCTGATGATGGGCATCTTCACCAACGTGAACAACAAGGGCGCCGTTGCCGGCATGATCTCGGGTCTCGTGGTCACGCTGGTCTACATCTTCCTGCACAAGGGCTGGATGTTCATCCCGGACACCAACTCGTTCACCGATGCCGACCCGCTGTTCATGGGCATCAAGTCGACCTCGTTCGGGGCTGTGGGCGCGGTGATCAACTTTGCGGTGGCCTTCACCGTGTCGTCGATGACCAAGCCGATCCCGCAAGAGATCAAGGATCTGGTGGAATCGGTGCGCGTTCCGCGCGGCGCCGCCGCCGCACAGGACCACTAAGACCGCATCGGGCGGGGTGTCACGGCACCCTGCCCCCTGTCCAACGGTCCCGCCCCGTGCCATGCAAGGGGCGGGATTTTTCTTGAAGCGCCAGAGGTAAGCCGATGCCCATCGCCCCCGAAGAGCTGCACCGCTTCCTGACCGGCGTGCACCCCTATGACACGCTCGACGAAGGCGACATCGACGGGCTGGTGCCGCAATTCGTGCAGCGCCGCCTGCCCGCCGGGACCGATATCTATCACGTCGGCGAGCCGCTCGACGGGCTTTACCTGATCCATTCCGGGCAGGTCGAGATCCGCGACGACAACGATGTCACCGTTTCGCTACTGGGCCCGCGCAACAGCTTTGGCGAACGTGGGCTGGCCCGCGATGGGCTGGCCGCCACCTCGGCGCGCACCGTCGATGACACGCTGCTGTTCCTGCTGCCCGTTTATGCCTTCCGCGCGCTGATCGCCGAGAGCCCCGCCGCAAGGCGGTTCTTTGACCGCTCGCGCGCGCCGAGGCCGCAAAAGAACGACCTTGCCCATTCCCGCGTCGAAACCTTGATGGCGGCGGACCCGCTGACCCTTGCGCCCAGCGCAACCGTCCGGCAGGCCGCCGCGCTGATGGCCGAGCGCCACGCCAGTTCGGTCTGCATCACCGAAGGCGCGGTGCTGAAGGGCATCCTTACCATCCGCGACGTGTCGGGCAAGGTTGTCGGTGGCGGGCTGGCGTTCGACACGCCGGTAACGCAGATCATGAGCGCCGATCCGGTGACGCTGCCGCCCTCGGCCATCGGCTCGGACGTGCTGCACATGATGATGGAACGCAACATCGGCCATGTGCCGGTGGCCGAGGCTGGCAAGCTGGTCGGCATCGTCACCCAAACCGACCTGACCCGTTTTCAGGCGGTGTCGAGCGCCGGGCTGGTGTCGGAAATCGCCCGCGCCACCAGCGCCGAACAGATGGCCGAAGTCACCGCCCGCATCCCGCAGCTGCTGCTGCAACTGGTCGCGGCGGGCAACCGGCACGAGGTGGTGACGCGGCTGATCACCGACATCACCGACACCGTCACCCGCCGCCTGCTGGCGCTTGGCGAGGCGAAGTTTGGCCCTGCCCCGGTGCCCTACCTGTGGCTGGCCTGCGGCAGTCAGGGGCGGCAGGAACAGACCGGCGTCAGCGATCAGGACAATTGCCTGTTCATCGACAATGCCGCCAGCGACGACGACATGGCCTATTTCGCGCAGCTGGCGCAATTCGTCTGCGCCGGGCTGGACCGGGCGGGCTATTTCCTGTGCCCCGGCGACATGATGGCCACCAATCCGCAATGGTGCGTCCGCGTCGGGACATGGCGGCAATATTTCACCCGCTGGATCACCAAGCCGGATCCGATGGCGCAGATGCTGGCCTCGGTGATGTTCGACCTGCGGCCCATCGGCGGCACCAAGTCGCTCTACGAAGACCTGCAGGCCGAAACCCTCGAGGCGGCCTCGAAGAATTCCATCTTCGTGTCGCACATGATCGCCAATTCGCTGAAACACACGCCACCGCTGGGGCTGCTGCGCGGCTTTGCCACGATCCGCTCGGGCGAGCACAAGAACACGCTTGATCTCAAGCACAATGGCGTGGTGCCGGTGGTCGATCTGGCGCGGGTCTACGCGCTTCAGGGCCGCCTGCGCGAGGTCAACACCCGCGCCCGGCTGGATGCCGCCGTCGCGGCGGGCAAGCTGTCGGGCTCTGGCGGGCAGGATCTGCTGGACGCCTACGACCTGATCGCCGAAACCCGGCTGGAGCATCAGGCCGAACAGGTGCGCCGGGGCGGCACGCCGGACAATTACCTTGCCCCCTCGTCGCTGTCGGATTTCGAACGCAGCCATCTGAGGGACGCCTTCGTGGTCATCAAGTCGCTGCAATCGGCGCTTGGACACGGGCGCGGAATGCTGGGATAACGGGCAAGAGAGGGAGGAATTCATGTTCTGGGAACTGATAGCGGTCTTTGTGGCGGGCTTTGCCGGCGCGGGGATCATGCTGGTGATGGTCAAGGGCTCGCGCGGGCGGCTGCCGCGCTGGCTGGTGCCGGTGGCGGCGGGGGCGGCGATGCTTGCCGCGAGCATCGCCAATGAATACGGCTGGTACGGGCGCACCGAAACCAACCTGCCCGAGGGCTTTGACGTGGTCGCCTCTCATGAATCCCGCGCCCTTTGGCGCCCGTGGACCTACGCCTTCCCGATGGTCGACCGCTTCATCGCGGTGGATCTGGCGAACCCGGTGGAAAACACCCAGACCGAGGGGCTGTTCATGGTGCGCGCCGCCTTCTATGGCCGCTGGAGACCGACCTCCGAAGCGCAGATGCTGGTGGATTGCGCGCAGGGGCGCACCGCGATCCCGTCGGGCGATGCGGGCGCGCCGATGTGGCGCAGCGATCCGCAGGACCCGGTGCTGCAAGCGGTCTGCGCGCAGCAGAGCACATCATGACACAGCTTGGCCTGCGTCTGCGGATCCTGCTGTTCTTTGTGCTGATCGGGCTGGGCGGCACCGGGGCGGTGCTGGGCGCGCTCTGGGTCGGCCATGCCCGCGCGGTTGCGACCACGCTCACCGACGGCTTCGTGATGGCCGCGATCCTGTCGGCGCTGGCGCTGCTGGCACTCAGCGCCGGTGTCTGGCTGCTGTTCGACGAAAACCTCGCCAAGCCGATCGAAAAGCTCGCCTCTGAAATGCGGGTGCGGGCCCATGCTGGCACCGACGCCGAGCTCGACACCCATTCGGCGCGCTATCTTGGCGATCTGGCCGATGCGGCGGCGGCGATTTCAGGCAAGATCAGCGGCGGCGCCATGGAAACCGCGCAACAAGTGGCGCTGGCAACCGAGCGGCTGGCGCTCGACAGCGCGCGTCTGACCGCCCTGCTCACCGAGATTCCGGTGGCGATGATCCTTGTGAACCCGCGTGGACAGATCGTGCTCTATGACGGGCAAGCGGCCGAAGTGCTGTCGCAGTTGCACGTGCCCCGGCTGAACGCCCCGTTGAGCGAGTATTTCGAAGCCACCGGCCTTGGCCGCGCGGTACACGAGATGCACCGCACCGGCCGCGAGGTCCGCTTTGCCGCGCTTGGCGTCGATGGCGCGCAAAGCTACGATGCGCTGCTGCGGCCAATGCAGGGCGGCGGCTACATGATGGTGATCGAGGGCGCGGAGGCCCGCATGTCGCCGGATGCCGAACGCCCGCTGGTCTATGATTTCGATCTGCTGACCCATGAAGTGCCCGCCTGCATCGAAACCAGCCCGCTGAAACGGCTGACCTATACGGTGTTCGACACTGAAACCACCGGACTGCTGCCCCACAAGGACGAGGTCGTGCAGATCGGCGCGGTTCGGGTGCTCAACGGGCGCATCGTGCCCGGCGAGATCATCGACCAGCTGGTCAATCCCGGCATGCCGATTCCCCCCGCCTCGACCCGCGTGCACAAGGTGTCCGACGCGATGGTGCAGGACGCGCCCGATATCGCACATGCCGGGCGGCGGTTTCACCGCTTTGCCGCCGATTCGGTGATCGTGGCGCATAACGCCCCCTTCGACATGGCCTTCCTGCGCCGCCACCGCCACCGGATGGGGGTCGAGTGGGACCATCCGATCCTCGACACGGTGCTGCTGTCGGCGGTGCTGTTCGGGGCCAGCCAGACCCATACGCTGGATTCGCTTTGCGAACGGCTCGGGATCGAGATCCCGGCGCAGCTGCGCCACACCGCGCTTGGCGATGCCCATGCCACGGCGCAGGTGCTGATCAAGATGCTGCCGATGCTCGAGGCGCGAGGGATGAAGACCTTTGGCGACGTTCTCGAAGAGACCCGCAAGCATGGCCGCCTGCTGGAAGACCTGAACTGAGAGCGTCCGGCGACGGCCCCCCGGCCCCGCAACGGGGAAAGCTCCCCTGCCTTACAGCACAGCGGCCATCGCCACGTCGAGCTTGTCGACCAATTCGCCGATCTGGTCCTCGCTAAGGATGAAGGGCGGCGCGAGCAGCACGTGATCGCCGCTTTGCCCGTCGACCGTACCGCTCATCGGATAGCAGATCAGCCCCGCCTCGAAGGCCGCCGCCTTGAGCCGCCCGGCAATGCCGCGCGCCGGGTCGAACGCTGCCTTGCTGGCGCGATCCGCCACCAGTTCCAGCCCGATGAACAGCCCGCGCCCGCGGATATCACCCACATTTGGATGTTGCCCGAAGCGATCCGTCAACGCCGCCATCAACTGCGCCCCCACCGGCGCGACCCGCGCCGCGACGCCATCATCCACCAGCCGCTCGAGCACCGCGCAGGCCCCCGCGCAGGAGGTCGGATGCCCCAGGTAGGTGTGCCCGTGCATGAACATGCCCGAGCCCTGCGCGATGGTGTCGTAGATTTCGCCGCTGCACAGCATCGCCCCGATCGGCGCATAGCCCGCCCCCAGCCCCTTGGCGATGCAGACGATATCCGGCACCACGCCCTCCTGCTCGCAGGCGAACAGCGTGCCGGTCCGGCCCATGCCGCACATCACCTCGTCCAGGATCATCAGGATCCCATAGCGATCGCAGATCTCGCGGATGGCGCGGAAATAGCCCGGAACCGGCGGCACCGCGCCCAATGTCGCCCCGACCACCGGCTCGGCGACAAAGGCCATGACGGTGTCGGGGCCAAGCGCCAGCACCTGCGCTTCGATCTCGCCGGCAAGGCGCAGCCCATAGGCTTCGGGCGTCTCGCCCGGCGCCATGCCGCGATAGGCGTAGCAGGGCGCGACATGGTGCACATCCATCAGCAGCGGCGCAAAGGGCGCGCGCCGCCATGCATTGCCCCCGGTCGCAAGCGCGCCGAGCGTGTTGCCATGATAGCTTTGACGGCGGGCGATAATCTGCGTCCGTTCCGGCGCGCCGCGTTCAAGATGAACCTGCCGCGCCAGCTTCAGCGCCGATTCCACCGCCTCGGAACCGCCAGCAACGATATAGACCTTATCCAGCCCCTCGGGCGCCAGCGCGATCAAGCGATCCGCCAGCCGCTCGGCGGGCTCGGAGGTAAAGAACCCCGTATGCGCAAAGGCCACCTTGTCGAGCTGCGCCTTCATCGCGGCGATGACATGCGCATCGCCATGCCCAAGGCAACTGACCGCCGCGCCGCCAGACCCGTCAAGATAGCGCTTGCCATCCGCATCGATCAGATACGCCCCATCACCCGCCGCAACAACCGGCGGCAAAGATCTGGCATTACGGGGGAAAACGTGATTCATGGCCGAAAACTCGCGGTGCTGTGGGCGGGGGTGTCGGAGAAGGGCAATGTTACCCCCTTTGCAACTCCGCGCACATCTGTTCACTATCACCTGATACAGTCAGAACGGATCACAGGGAGCAAGATCTGATGAAAACGACCCTTTTCGGCGCGGTCATGACCGGCGCACTCGTCACCGCTGCGGGCGTTTCCGCACAGGAACAGACCTTCATCTCTATCGGTACCGGCGGCGTGACCGGCGTGTACTATCCGACAGGCGGCGCGATCTGCCGGCTGGTGAACAAGGACCGCAAGACCCACGGCATCCGCTGCGCCGTCGAATCGACCGGCGGGTCGGTTTACAACATCAACACCATCAAGGCGGGCGAGCTGGAATTCGGCGTCGCCCAGTCCGACTGGCAGTACCACGCCTATAACGGCACCTCGCAGTTCGAAGGCGACGCGGCCTTCCCCGACATCCGCGCCGTGTTCTCGATCCACCCCGAGCCGTTCACCCTGATCGCCCGCGCCGATGCCGGTATCGAGACCTTCGAGGATCTCAAGGGCAAGCGCTTCAACGTTGGCAACGCCGGGTCGGGCCTGCGCGGCACCACCGAAGTGCTGATGGCCGAATACGGCATGACCATGGATGATTTCGCGCTGGCCACCGAATACAAGGGTTCGGAAATGTCGCAGCAGCTGTGCGACGGCAACATCGACGCGATGGTCTATGTGGTTGGCCACCCGGCAGCCGCCATCGAGGAAGCCGCCACCACCTGCGACGTCAAGCTGGTCAACGTGGTTGGCCCGGTGATCGACAAGTTGATCGAGGAAAACCCCTATTACCGCACCGCCGTGGTGCCGGGCGGCACCTACTCGGGCAACCCTGATGACGTCACCACCTTTGGTGTCGGCGCAACATTGGTGAGCTCGGCGCAGGTGCCCGAAGAGGTGGTCTACATCGTCGCCAAGTCGGTGATGGAAAATGTCGACGATTTCCGCCAGCTGCACCCGGCCTTTGCCAACCTCGATCCGGCAGAGATGGTCACCGACGGCCTGTCGGCGCCGCTGCACCCGGGCGCCGAGCGCGCCTACAAGGAACTCGGCCTGATCGAATAACGCCGTTATCACGACATGGCGGGCGGCGGCAGGGCGACTTGCCGCCGCCAGCCTGATCTTGCAAGGGCCGCATTTCGGCACGCCCCTGCCAAAGGCGGGCCTGTTGCCAGCGCCCGGCTTGGACCAAACCCAGTTTATCCGAGCAGACCGCGCCACTTGAGGCGCAGCTTTCACCCAAGAGAAGATACAGCGACATCAGGGAGACATCACGATGGCCGATCAGCCGCAGCAGACGCGCAGCGCCGACGACATGGTGGCCGAGGCCGACACCGGTGCGCGCGCGCCGACCAACTGGCAAGGCACGCTGATCCTTGGCACCTGCATCGCATGGTCGCTGTTCCAGCTCTATATCGCCTCGCGGGTGCCGGGCATGGTGGCGCAGGCCACGGGCATCAGCTTTTTCGCCAATGTCATCACACAGGCCCGGTTCATCCACCTTGCCTTTGCCATCGCGCTGGCCACCATGGCCTTTCCGCTGACCAAATCCGCCCCGCGCGACCGCATCCCGCTGTACGATTGGGCGCTGATGATGCTTGGCGTGGCGGCCTGCCTGTATCTCGTGGTGTTCCGCGATCAGATCGCCACCCGCCCCGGCCTGTGGTCCGCCTCTGACCTGACCATGTCGGCCATCGGTATGGTGGTGCTGATGATCGCGGTCTGGCGCTCTCTGGGGCTGCCGCTGGTGATCATCGCCTGTGCCTTCATCGCCTTTGCCTTCTTTGGCGGCTATTCGGAATGGGTGCGCAACATCACCAATTACGGCGGCTCGTCGCTGCACAAGGCGCTGGGGCATTACTGGATGCAGACCGAGGGCGTCTTCGGCGTGGCGCTTGGCGTGTCGACCTCGATGATCTTTCTGTTCGTGCTGTTCGGGGCGCTGCTTGACCGCGCGGGCGGTGGCAACTGGTTCATTCAGGTCGCCATCGCGCTTCTGGGCGCGCTGCGCGGCGGCCCCGCCAAGGCGGCGGTGCTGTCCTCGATGATGACCGGGATGATCTCGGGCAGTTCCATCGCCAACACCGTCACCACCGGCACCTTCACCATCCCGCTGATGAAGCGCATCGGCTTTCCCGCCGAAAAGGCCGGCGCGGTCGAGGTTGCCTCCTCGACCAACGGCCAGCTGACGCCTCCGGTCATGGGGGCCGCGGCCTTCCTGATGGTCGAATACGTCAACATCCCCTACATCGACGTGGTGAAACACGCCTTTCTTCCGGCGGTGATCTCATACATCGCGCTGCTGTATATCGTGCATCTGGAAAGCCTGAAAATGGGGCTGAAGGGGCTGGAAAAGCCGGGCCGCCGCATTGGCGTGCTGATGATCCTGATCCTGTTCCTGTCGGGGTTCATCGTGCTCGGCGCGCTGTCCTTCGCGATGGTCGGTCTGCGCAGCCTGATCGAGCCCTTTGTAGGAGATTCGGTCTATGCCGCCGTGGCACTGGTCGCGGTGATCTACGTGGCGCTGGTCAAGATCGCGGCGGATCTGCCCGAGATCGCCGAAGACACCGATCCGACCGCCCCGCCCAAGGCGCCCCGGCTGACACCGACGCTGGTTGGCGGGCTGTATTTCTCCATCCCCATCCTGATTCTCGTGTGGAACCTGATGGTGCGCACCGAGACACTGGACCGTCTGTCGCCGGCGCTGTCGGCGTTCTGGGCGGCGGTCTTCATGATGATCATCGCGCTGACCCACCGCCCGCTCAAGGCGCTGTTCCGCGGCCATGACATCAAAGCCGAAGCCCGCGCTGGCTGGGAAGATTTCATCTCCGGGCTGATTTTGGGTGCGCGCAACATGATCGGCATCGGCGTTGCGACCGGGGCGGCGGGCATCATCGTCGGCACCATCAGCCTGACCGGCGCGCATCAGGTCATCGGCACGGTGATCGAGGTGATCTCGGGCGGCAACCTGATGGTCCTGCTAATCCTCGTGGCCGTGCTATCGCTGATCCTTGGCATGGGCCTGCCGACCACGGCAAATTACATCGTGGTATCCTCGCTCATGGCGCCGGTGATCATGACCGTGGGGGCGCAGACGGGGCTCGTGGTGCCGCTGATCGCGGTGCATATGTTCGTGTTCTACTTCGGCATCCTTGCGGATGACACGCCCCCCGTCGGCCTTGCCGCCTATGCGGCGGCGGCGATCTCGCGCGGCGATCCGATCAAGACCGGCCTTCAGGGCTTTGGCTACGACATTCGCACCGCCCTGCTGCCCTTCCTGTTCATCTTCAACACCGACCTGCTGCTGATCGACGTGTCGTTGTTCCATGCGGTGGTCATCTTCTTCGTCGCCCTGCTGGCGATGCTGCTGTTTGCCGCCGCGACGCAGGGCTATTTCATCGCGAAATCGAAGCGGTGGGAAAGCGCCGTTCTACTGCTGATCGCCTTTACCCTGTTCCGGCCGGGGTTCTTCCTCGACATGGTCGAAGACCCTTACGTCACCGCCTCCGGCCCCGCCGCGATGCAGCTACTGAGCGAGGAACCCGATGGCATGCTGGTGCGCCTGAACATCGAAGGCCCCGATTTCGACACCGGCAAGATGCGCCCCGTGACGATCCAGATCCCTGCCATTTCGGGCGACGCGGTTGGCGCGCTGGACGCGCAGGGCCTCACCGTGATGGAAGACGGCGGCGCGCTGGCGCTCGAAGAGCCCTTCCCCGGCACGCCGTTCTTTGAACAGATCGGCACCGAATACGACTATTACGCCGATCAACCGGTGGTGATCTCGGCGGTGCAGGTCGAAAACGAACGTCTGCCCAAGGAGATCTTCTTCATCCCGGCGCTGCTGCTGCTGGCGGGCGTCGTGATGATCCAGCGCCCGCGCGCCACGCAGCCTGCCTTCTGAGGAAACGCCATGTACCGGACCATCCTTCTTGCGGTCGATATCAACGACCTCGCCTTCTCGGACCATCTGGCAGAGGCAGCGATCGGCCTTGCCCATGCGGATGGGGCCGAGATCCACGTGTTGAATGTCATTCCCGGTTCGGGAATGGCGATGGTCGGGGCCTATCTCGGCGCCGATCAGGAAAAGCGCATCCGCGCCGAGGCAAAGGCCAGGCTGGCAGACTGGGCCGAACGGGTGCTGCCCGAAGAGCTTTTCGCCGGGCTGCACATCGCCCAGGGCACGATCTACCACGAGATCATCGCGTTGGCCGACAAGCTGGGAGTCGCCGCGATCATAGTCGGCGCGCACCGGCCCGAGCTAAAGGATTACCTCGTCGGGCCCAACGCCGCACGCGTCGTGCGCCATGCAAAGCAAAGCGTGCTGGTGGTGCGATGACGACGAAGACGATGACGCCGGTCGATGCGCGCGAAGACGATCTTCCCGGCATTCTCGCAATCTACAACGACGCGGTGCGCAACACGCTGGCAATCTGGAACGAGGCCGAGGCCAACCTGCAAAACCGCCAAGACTGGTGGACCGGGCGCGTGGCGCAAGGCTATCCGGTGCTGGTACTGCGCGATGACAGCGGCGTGCTGGGCTATGCCAGCTTCGGCGACTGGCGCGCCTTCGAAGGCTTTCGCCACACGGTGGAACATTCGATCTATATCCGCAGCGACGCGCGCGGACGCGGTCTTGCAGGGCATTTGCTCGCGGCGCTGATCGAGCGCGCCCGCCAGATTGGCAAGCATGTCATTGTGGCGGGAGTCGAAAGCGGCAACGCCGCCTCGATCCGCCTGCATGAGCGCGCAGGCTTCCGGATCACCGGGCAGATGCCTCAGGTCGGCTGTAAATTCGGACGCTGGCTCGACCTGACCTTCCTGCAACTGACGCTGGATGAACGGCCAACCCCGGATCCCGCACCATGATTCTGACACTCGCCCTGCTGGCCATCGCAGGCAGCGCGCTGGTGCTGCAAAACGCCATCATGCTCGAAGCGCGCACGATATCGGGTTCGGTCTGGGTGGCGCTATGGCTCAATTCTGCGGTGGGGCTGGTGCTTCTGACCATCACGGCGCTTGCCGCCGATGGGCCGCAAGCCTTCGCCAGACTTGCGACAGGCCGCTGGTGGCTGCTCCTGCTGCCCGGCCTGCTTGGAACGCTGTTCGTCTACGCCAGCCTCTCGGGCTATGCCCGCGTCGGCGCGGTACTGACGATCTCGACTCTGGTCGCAGCCCAAATCGCGGCGGGCGTGGGGTTTGATGCGCTGCGCGGCCTGCCGGTCAGTGGGGGTCAGATGGCCGGGCTTGCCCTACTGCTTGCCGGGGTGGCTCTCGTCATCGCCGCAAAACCCTGAACGCAGCGCCCAGCCGCCCTGTTCGGCCTGCCTCCGGCGGGAGTTTATCTGGCAAGATGAAGGATGAGCGCCGCGCCCCGACTTCATCTTGCCGGTTAAACTCCGGGGGGAGCGCGCAGCGCGGGGGGCTGGCCCCCCTCTGCCCTCACCGCCTATGCAGCGGCGGCGTATTGTCCGATGCGCTCGACCATCGCCCGCAACCCGTTCGAGCGTTGCGCCGACAGGTGCTCGTTCAATCCCAAGCGTCCCAGCTCTGTACGGGCGTCGATGGCTGCAACCTCGGCCACCGGCAGCCCGTCGTAAAGCTTGTGCAGCACCGCAATAAGACCGCGCACGATCATCGCGTCGCTGTCGCCCTGAAAGCTGAAGAAACCGCCTTCGATCTGCGGGTGCAACCACACCTGGCTGGCGCAGCCCTCGACTTTTGTCGCCGGAACCTTCAGCGCGTCAGGCAGAGGTGTCATCGCCTTGCCCAATTCGATCACCATGCGGTAGCGGTCTTCCCAATCGTCGAGAAACTCGAAATCCTCAACCAGTGTCTCGAAACTGTCCTGCGCCATCGTCGTCTCCTTGCCGGTCGCGCCCAGACCTAGGCCCGCCAGAGAAGAAGGTCCAGCCGCCCGGCAGGCTTTTCATCGCCGAGCGAATGCGCTACGCCAGCAAGAAAGACAGGCAGGGGCGGGTTTACCCATGAAGACAACTCTTTCGGTGCTGATTGTCGCAAGCTTGGCACTGTCCGGCTGCGCCACCATGCGCGAGTCGCGGGTCAACCCGATGAACTGGTTCGGCGGCAGCGCCCCCGCACCGATGGCCAATCCGGCAGCGACCGGGGCGAACAACCCTCTGATACCCGCGGAGCGCGCCTCGGTGTTTCGCCGCGACGAGAGCGAGCCGGTCTATGGCGGTCGGCCGGTCCAGACCATCGACGAGCTGCTGGTCGAGCGCCGCCCCGGCGGGGCGATCATCCGCGTGACTGGCATCGCCGAGCGTGCCGGGCCGTTCGATGTGCGTATCGTCGAAGACACGGCTCAGACCGGCGATGGCACGCTGGCCTATACGCTCAAGGCACTGCAATCGGCCGGGCCACGCGGCACCGGTGAACACGCCCGCAAGGTCACCGCAGCGATCTGGCTGACCGATCAAGAGCTTTCGGGCGTCTCTGCGATCCGCGTTGCGGGCGCGTTGAACGCGCTGGTCACCCGGCGCTGACGCGCCGGGCACCGGATCACAGCTCGATCACCTCGACATCACGGCCCTTGACGGCCAGCGCGAGCTTGCCCTCGCACAGGCGCAGCGCGTCGGCGCCGAACACCTCTTGCCGCCACCCGCTCAGCGCCTTGACGTCGCGCAGCCCTGCCGCCAGCGCGTCAAGATCCGCTGCGGGCGCGATCAGTCGCGCCGCGACGCCCGAGCTTTCCGTGCGCGCCTTGAGCAGCACCCGCAGAAGGTCCGCCAGCGCCGGGTTGACCTGCAACTGATCGCGGCTGGTGTCGGGCTTGGGCAGCTCATCCTTGGGCAATTCCTGCGCCGCTTTCACTGCGGCAAGGATACCTTCGGCGATCGGGCCCTTGCGCGCCTCGCGCAGCAACAGACGCGAGCGGCCCAGATCTTCGAGCGTCGCCGGCTTGGTCGAGGCCAGCTCGCTTAGCGCGTCATCCTTGAAGACCCGCGTGCGCGGGATATTCTTTGACTGGGCATAGGTTTCGCGGAATGCCGCAAGCGCCTGAACAATGGCAAGGAATCTCGGGCTGGTCGAACGGGTCTTGACCCGTTCCCAGGCGTTTTCGGGCCGGGTGATATAGGTTTCCGGATCGGTCAGAACGGCGATTTCCTCGGCGACCCAGCGGGCGCGCCCGCTGCGCTCCAGTTCAGCGGCAAGGTGTTCGTAGATGTCGCGCAGATGGGTGACGTCGGCCAGCGCGTATTTCTTTTGCGCATCGGTCAGCGGACGGCGAGACCAGTCGGTGAAGCGCGAGCTTTTATCAAGGCTCGCCTTCGAAATCCGCTTCACCAGCGTCTCGTAGCCCACCTGTTCCCCAAAGCCACAGACCATGGCCGCGACCTGTGTGTCGAACAGCGGCTCGGGGATGACGCCGTGGTCGACGTAGAAGATCTCGAGATCCTGCCGCGCGGCGTGGAACACCTTGACCACGTCGGTGTTGCGGAACAGCGCGATCAGCGGATCGAGCGACAGCCCATCGACCAGCGGATCAAGCAGCACGGCGTTGCTGTCGCCGACGCCGGGGAAGGCCAGCTGAACGAGGCAGAGCTTTGAATAATAGGTGCGCTCGCGCAGGAATTCGGTGTCGACGGTGACATAGGGTGCCCCTGCCGCCTCGTCGCAGAAGGCCGCAAGCTCTTCGGTGGTTGTGAGTGTTCTCATCGGGGCTCCGGCCGCTCTTGTGGTTGTTGTAAGGTTGCCCACCTTTATGCGTCATCCTAAAGCAAAGATTCGGCGATGTGTAGAGCAGGCGACAACGCCAATGCGCGGTATCATCGAGTCACGCGATGGGTGTCAGGGAGCCCGTCAGGGCCACAAGCCGCCGCCGCGGCGGCCCGGGGTCAGCCCTGAAGCCGCAAGGTCTCGCGGTTGCCGCTGGCAAAGCGGCGCAGCACCTCGGGGTAAAGGCGGTGTTCCTGCACCAGCACCCGCGCGGCCAGCGCATCGGGCGTGTCACCCGGCAGCACCGGCACCGTGGCCTGTCCGAGAATCGGACCATCATCCAGCTCTGGCGTCACCTCGTGCACGGTGCAGCCGTGCAGATCATCGCCCGCCTCAAGCGCGCGAGCATGGGTGTGCAGCCCGCGATATTTCGGCAAGAGCGAGGGGTGGATGTTCAGCATACGCCCCTGCCAGCGCGACACGAAGCTGGCGGTCAGAACCCGCATGAACCCGGCAAGGCACAGGATGTCGGGCGCCGCCGCGTCGAGTTCGGCCAGTAGCGCCGCCTGAAACGCCTCGCGATCGCCCTTGAAGGGGCGGTGATCGACCACGGCCGTGGCGATGCCGCGCGCCGCGGCCTTTTGCAGCCCGCCGGCATCGGCGCTGTTGGCCAGCACCAGCACCGGGCGCGCCGGGTGATCGCCGGTCATGCTGTCAACCAGCGAGACCATGTTCGACCCGCCGCCGGAGATGAAGATGGCGACCCGCTTCAAAGCAGGCTGCCCTCATACGCCATGCCGGGGGTATCGGTGACGGTGCCCAGAACGTAAACCGTTTCGCCCTCGGCGCGCAGCAGCTCTGCCAACGCCTCGGCGCGCTCTGCCGAGACCGAAAGAATCATGCCAACACCGCAGTTGAAGGTCTTGAGCATCTCGGCCTCGCTCATGCCGCCGACCTGCGCCATCCACGCAAACACGCCGGGCAGTTGCCACGCATCGAGGTCGATGGTCGCGCCGCAGCCGTCGGGAAGCACGCGCGGCAGGTTCTCGGTCAGCCCACCGCCGGTGATATGCGCCAGCGCGTGCACGCCCCCTGCCCGCACCGCCGCCAGCGCCTGCGTGACGTAAAGGCGCGTCGGGGTCAGCAGCACCTCGCCCAGCGATCCGTCTGCCCATGGGCAATCGGCATCCCAGCCAAGACCGGAGACCTCGACCAGCTTGCGCACAAGGCTGTAGCCATTGGAATGCACACCGTCAGAGGCAAGGCCCAGCAGCACATCGCCCGCAACGACGCCGGCGGGCAGCTCGGTGCCGCGCTCCATCGCGCCGACGGCAAAGCCGGCAAGGTCGAAATCGCCCGCCGGGTACATGCCGGGCATCTCGGCGGTCTCGCCGCCGATCAGCGCGCAGCCAGAGCGCACGCAGCCCTCGGCAATGCCCTCGATGACGCGGGCGGCGCTGTCGGTGTCCAGCTTGCCAGTGGCGAAGTAATCAAGAAAGAACAGCGGCTCGGCGCCCTGACACACCAGATCGTTGACGCACATGGCGACAAGGTCGATGCCGACGCCGTCGACATGGCCGGTGTCGATGGCGATGCGCAGCTTGGTGCCGACCCCGTCGGTCGCCGCCACCAGCACCGGGTCGCTGTAGCCCGCTGCCTTCAGATCGAACAGCGCGCCAAAGCCGCCAAGGCCGGAAACGGTGCCCGCCCGGTTGGTCCGCTTCGCCGCCGGCTTGATCCGGTCAACGAGCGCATTGCCCGCGTCGATGTCCACGCCTGCATCCGCATAGGTGATGCCGTTCTTGCCGTCGCTCATGCTGCCCTCCGGGTCACTTGCGCGCGGCTTTAGCGCATGGGCGCCGTGAAGGAAAGCGCCAAGGCGGCCTTGCCACGCAGCGGTTTGAAACTGCCGACATCGGGCAGCGCCCTGCCGGGCCCGCGCCTTGATTGCGAAAATCGGGGGCAGAATCTGCATTTGCCCCTTTGAAACCGGTCAAAGGTTGCCTATATTCAAATCGTTCCTTCGGGAACTATGGGCATAAACGCGCATGTAATAAGCGGATCGGACCCGGGGGCGGTACCCGGCGGCTCCACCAATCACCCTTTCTTTGGAGGGTCATGGGGCCGAAATAGGATCGACGAACGTGTAAAGATGTAGCTTTGCTTCGGTGAGATACCACCGTTATCGGTTCATAACGCATAGTTGCAAATGACAATCATGCTCCGGTGGCCCTCGCCGCGTAAGCGGTTCGGGTTATCGAAACCTTAAGTCCTTGCGCTTAGCGGCGTAAGGCGGGGTCCGCAGGTACCTGGCAACAGAAACCTGCACCTTCCCCCTTATGACCGTTTTTCAAACAAGATCGACGCGACGCCGGCTTGCGCTGTTGCGATGCTGCGGGCAATCGTCACCGGATCGTCATCCCTTTGCGCCAAGACGCTTGTCATGCCCGATCTTCTGACCCTTTGCCGCGCCTTTGCCACCATCGGCCTGCTCAGCTTTGGCGGGCCTGCCGCGCAGATCGCCCTCATACACCGGGTGCTGGTGGAGGAACGCGGCTGGCTGACCGAGAAACAGTTCCTGTCGGCGCTGAGCTTCTGCATGGTGCTGCCCGGCCCCGAGGCGATGCAACTCGCCACATGGTCGGGGTGGAAGCTGCGCGGCACCTTGGGCGGCCTCATCGCAGGAGGGCTTTTCGTGCTGCCCGGCGCGATCCTGATCGCGGCGCTGGCGGCAGCCTATGGGCTATGGGGCAGCGCCCCGCAGACCGAATCCATCCTGCTTGGCATCAAGGCCACCGTCATCGTCATCGTCGTGCAGGCGATGACCCGCCTTGTGCGCAAGGCGCTGAACGGCCCGGTCGAGGTGGCCATTGCCGGGGGCGCGCTGATCGCGCTGTACCTGTTCGCCGCGCCCTTCCCGCTGGTCATCGCCTGCGCCGCGCTGATCGGCTGGCTGCGCGGCAGCGGCGCGCCCGCAGCCCCTGTGCCCGCCCCGCTCGTCGGGCCAACGCTGCCGCGCATCGCGCTTTGGGCGGCGCTCTGGCTGGCGCCGCTGCCGCTGCTGGCGCTTGCCGGGCAGGATCTGCTGTTCGAGCTTTCGGCGTTTTTCGCCCGGCTTGCGGTGCTGTCCTTTGGCGGCGCCTATGCGGTGCTGGCATGGATGGCGCAAGAAATGGTGCAGAGCCGCGGCTGGCTGGCCCCCGAACAGATGGTCGATGCGCTGGGGCTGGCCGAAACCACCCCCGGCCCGCTGATTTTGGTGACGCAATTCGCCGGGCAGCTTGTGGGGTTCACGGCAGGCGGCTGGGGCAAGGCCGCCGCCGCTTCGGTGCTGACGCTGTGGATGACCTTCGTGCCCTGCTTTCTGTGGATCTTTGCCTTTGCGCCGCATCTCGACCGTCTGCTGGCGCAGCCAAAGCTGCAATCGGCGCTCAGCGCCATCACCGCCGCGGTACTTGGCGTCATCGCCAACCTGTCGCTGTGGTTCGCGCTGCACGTGATCTTTGCACAGACCCAAAGCGCCCCCGCGCCCTTTGCCGCGCTGCTGCCGGTGCCAGGCAGCCTGCGCCCCGAGGCGCTTGGACTCATCGCGCTGGCCGCCCTTGTGTTGCTGGTGCTGCGCCGCTCGGTGCCGCTGACGCTTGCACTCTGCGCCGGCGCGGGTTGGCTGCTGGGTTGATCGCCGCCAAAGGACGGCCATGGTTTTTTTCGCCGACATGGCCTTTCACTCGCCGCCAAATCGAATAAGGTACCCTGAAAGACCACAAGGATTAGTGCCATGGCTACGGGCATCGACTACGGAAATCTCATGCATCGCGCGATGCGCGGGCTGATCCACAATGTCCTGACCGACGTTGCGGCACACGGCCTGCCGGGCGAGCACCATTTTTTCATCACCTTCGACACCCAGCACCCGGATGTCGAAATCGCCGACTGGCTGTCCGATCGCTATCCCGGCGAAATGACCGTGGTGATGCAGCATCGCTATGACGCGCTCGACGTCACGACCGAAGGCTTTTCGGTCACGCTCAGCTTTGGCGACACGCCAGAGCGGCTGTATATCCCCTATGATTCGATCAAGACCTTCGTCGATCCGTCGGTTGAATTCGGCCTGCGCTTCGAAACCCACGAGGATGACGACGAGGACGAGGATGACGACCCGCTGCCCCCCGAAGATGGGCCGGACGGCGGCAAGCCCGAACGCCACGACGCCGAGGTTGTGCGGCTCGACAGTTTCCGCAAGACCTGAGCGGTACGCCTAGCGGGGCGATGTTAACGGTATCCATTGGTATACAGCCTTGCCTTTCCGGTTCTGAACGGTAAGAGATTGCCCAGCAGCGATCTCAGGAGGCACCAAGTGACCCAGACCCGCACCGAAACCGACAGCTTCGGCCCGCTCGAGGTTCCCGCAGACAAGTATTGGGGCGCGCAAACGCAGCGCTCGATCATGAACTTTCCCATCGGCTGGGAAAAGCAGCCGGTGCCGATCATCCGCGCGCTTGGCGTGGTGAAAAAAGCCTGCGCCATGGCCAACAAGGCCAACGGGTCGATGGATGCCGATCTTGCCGACACCATCATCGCCGCCGCAAGCGAGGTGATCGAGGGCAAGTTCGACGACAACTTCCCGCTGGTGGTCTGGCAGACCGGGTCCGGCACACAGTCGAACATGAACGCCAACGAGGTGATCTCCAACCGCGCCATCGAAATGCTTGGCGGCGTCATGGGGTCCAAGACCCCCGTTCACCCCAACGATCACTGCAACATGGGCCAGTCGTCCAACGACACCTTCCCCACCGCGATGCATGTCGGCATCGCGATGCAGGCGCGGGACGTGCTGCTGCCGGGTCTGGAAAAGCTGGCCGCCGCGCTTGAAGCCAAAAGCGCCGAGTTCAAGGACATCATCAAGATCGGCCGCACCCACACGCAGGATGCCACCCCGCTGACGCTGGGACAGGAATTCTCGGGCTATGCGCATCAGGTCCGCAAGGGCATCGAACGGGTCAAGGCCTGCCTGCCCGACATCTACGAGCTGGCGCAGGGCGGCACCGCTGTCGGCACCGGGCTAAACACCAAGAAGGGCTGGGGCGAAGCCGTCGCCGCCAACATGGCCGAGATCACCGGCCTGCCCTTTGTCACCGCCCCCAACAAGTTCGAAGCACTCGCCGCGCATGACGCCATGGTGATGTTCTCGGGCGCGCTGAAAACCGTTGCCGCCTCGCTGTTCAAGATTGCCAACGACATCCGTCTGCTGGGCTCTGGCCCGCGCTCGGGTCTGGGCGAGCTGATCCTGCCGGAAAACGAGCCGGGCAGCTCGATTATGCCGGGCAAGGTGAACCCGACGCAGGCCGAGGCGCTGACCATGGTCTGCGCCCATGTCATGGGCAACGACGCCGCCATCGGCTTTGCCGGCTCGCAGGGGCATTTCGAGCTCAACGTCTACAACCCGATGATGAGCTACAACGTGCTGCAATCCATGCAGCTTCTGGGCGATTCGGCCTCGGCCTTCACCGACAACATGGTTGTCGGCATTCAGGCCAACGAGGCGCGCATCGAGAAGCTGATGAAGGAATCGCTGATGCTGGTGACGGCGCTGGCGCCGACCATCGGTTACGATGCCGCCACCAAGGTTGCCAAGACCGCCCACAAGAACGGCACCACCCTGCGCGAAGAAGCCATCGCGCTTGGCTATGTCGATGAAGAAACCTTCGACCGTGTGGTGCGCCCCGAAGACATGATCGGCCCCAAGGACTGATCTGGCTGCGGCGCGGGGCTGCCCCTCGCGCCGCGCTGTTGCGAACGTGATCGCAGCTTTGGCCTCGTGCAGGCTAGTTTGCGCATATGGATCGCCGAATATTTCTGACCGCCCTCGCCGCCCCGTTTCTTGCCCCGCGCGCCCTTGCCGCGCAGGAGGCAACGCTGAGCCGTGCGCTGGACAGCGAAGAGCAGCTGCACTCGATACAGGTGATGCGCGGCAATGATCTGCTGCTGGCCGAGGCCCCGCGCGGGCAAGGGCTGGACGCGCTCGCCAACATCAAATCCTGCTCCAAGAGCATCGTCGCCCTGCTGCTAGGTCAGGCGCTGGCACGCGGCGACGTGCCCGCGCTCAGCGCCACGCTGGCCGAGGTCGCCCCGAGCCTCATTCCCGCAGCGGCCAAGCCCGAGGTGCCCGGCATCACGCTCGAAGATCTGGTGACGCTCCGCACCGGGCTCGAACGCACGTCGGGCGCGGAATATGGCGGCTGGGTCGCTTCGGGCAACTGGGTGGCCGATGCGCTCTCGCGCCCGATGGTGGCACGCCCCGGCGGGCGGATGCTGTACAGCACCGGCTCGACCCATGTATTGGGCGCGGCGCTGAGCGTGGCGAGCGGCGACAGCCTGCTGCGCCTTGCGCGCGATGGGCTGGGGGCGCCGCTGGGCATCGAAATCCCCGCATGGACCCGCGATCCGCAGGGATACTACCTTGGCGGCAACGAAATGGCGCTGACCCCGCGCGCCATGTTGCGCATCGCGCAGATGATGCGTGACGGCGGCGTCTGGGACGGGCGGCAGGTGGTGTCGCCCGACTGGGTTGCGGCCTCTATGACGGCGCGCGCCCAGTCGCCCTATTCCGGGATGCGCTACGGCTATGGCTGGTTCCTGACCGCGTCGGGCTACGCCCTTGCGCGCGGCTATGGCGGGCAGATCATCGCCTTTCACCAAGGCAAGCGGCTTGCGGTTGCGATCACCTCGGACCCGACACGCCCGGCCCGGTCCGAAGGCTATTTCGGCACGCTCAAGGCGTTGCTCGATGGGCCAATTCTCGCACTTGCATGAGAAGCGCCAGGTCAGGCCTTTTGCGAGTCAGTCGCCCGCGCTATGATCGCGCCATGACCACACCCGTGAATCTGAACCGTTATCGCAAGGACAAGGCCCGCGCCGAAAAGCGCGCACAGGCCTCATCGAACGCGGCAAAATTCGGGCGGACGCGCGCCGAGAAAGCCCTTGATACGGCGCGCAGCGACAAGGCCGGGCGCAACCTTGACGGGCACCGAATCGACCCCGCCGAGGACACGCCCGAAACATGAGCGCCCGCCCGGTCAAGCATTCGCTAAGCCTGCGCGGACACCGCACATCGGTCTCACTGGAAGAAGAATTCTGGGATGAATTCCGCGCCATTGCCAGAGTCGAAGGCAAGGCGATCAACGCCCTCGCTGCCGAGATCGACGAGGCGCGCGGCCCCGATGTCGGGCTGGCCTCGGCGATTCGGGTCTATGTGCTGACCTGCGTCAAGGCACGCGCGGGCGACTAGGCGCCGCCCGTCCGGCTCAGGCCCGAAGCCTTACGCCCCTGCCAGTGCCTTTTCGCGGGCCATGCGCAGCTGGGCGAAATCATCGCCCGCATGATAGCTCGACCGGGTCAGCGGGGTGGCCGACACCATCAGGAAGCCCTTGCCATAGGCGGCCTTCTCGTAGGTGGCGAATTCCTCGGGGGTGACGAAGCGATCAACCACGTGATGCTTGGGCGTCGGCTGCAGATACTGACCGATGGTCAGGAAATCCACGTCAGCGGCGCGCATGTCATCCATCACCTGACGCACCGACTGTGCATCCTCGCCAAGGCCGACCATGATGCCCGACTTGGTGAAGATCGACGGATCAAGCTCCTTGACCCGCTGCAACAGGCGCAGGCTGTGGAAATATCGCGCACCGGGGCGCACCGTGGGATAGAGCCCCGGCACGGTTTCCAGATTGTGGTTGAACACATCGGGCTTGGCCGCGACCACGGCTTCCAGCACGGCGGGGCTGCATTTGAGGAAATCCGGCGTCAGGATTTCGATGGTGGTGCCGGGCGAGCGGTGGCGGATGGCGCGGATGGTCTGGGCAAAATGCGCCGCGCCGCCGTCTTCCAGATCGTCGCGATCGACCGAGGTGATCACCACGTGGTTCAGCCCAAGCTTTTGCACCGCATCGGCGACGCGCCCTGGTTCGAACACGTCGAGCGCTTCGGGGCGGCCGGTGGCGATGTTGCAGAACGAACAGCCACGGGTGCAGATGTCGCCCATGATCATCATGGTGGCGTGGCCCTGATTCCAGCATTCACCGGCATTGGGACAGCCCGCCTCTTCGCACACGGTCACAAGCTTGTGCTCGCGCATGATGCGATGGGTTTCCTGATAGCCCTTGCCGACCGGCGCCTTGACGCGGATCCAGTCCGGCTTCTTGGGCTGGGGGTTGTCCTTGCGGTGCGCCTTTTCCGGGTGACGCTGGGTCGGGATCTTCAGGTCGCGCAACGTTTTGTCCTCACGAGAGGTGATGGTTTAATGGCGAACCTATACCAATCGCACCGATGTTTCCAGAGCGCTGGTGCGTCTGTGATCACAGGCAATGTTCACGATTTTCGCGCTGGACGACGGCCGCGCCCTTGGCTAGATGATGGACAACGTGCGGGCGTGGCGGAACGGTAGACGCGCCGGATTCAAAATCCGGTTTCCGAAAGGAAGTGTGGGTTCGAAACCCACCGCCCGCACCAGACCTTCCGGGACGGGGCCGCCCGGTCGGCAGCCCCCCTTTTTTCATCGTCTCGATCAGATCACCCGAACCTGTGTGCCGATCGGGCAGACCGCAAACAGCTCTGCGATCTTTTCATTGTAGAGCCCGATGCACCCGTCCGAAGAGCGCCGCCCGATCTTGCGCGTATCATGCGTGCCATGGATGATATAGGCGGGCCAGCTAAGGTACATCGCGTGGGTTCCCAGCGGATTGTCCGGCCCCGGCGGCACCGGCTTCCAGTCGGGAAAGCGCTGCATCTGCGAGGCGGTCGGGGTCCAGCTCGGGCCGACCTTCTTGCGCACGATTCTGGTATAGCCGCGCTTTGTCAGCTCGTCGGTCAGCGGCACCGAGGTCGGGAAGACCCGATAATCGCTGCCGTCCGCCGACCAGAAATGCAGCGCGCGCGACGTGGTGTCGGCAACGATGCTGCCCTTGCCCAGCGTGTCGAAATGATCGCGCCAGTCCTGCATGGCAAAGCTCGAGATGTTGCGGCGCGCGTTGGCGGCGGCATCGGCGCGGGCCACGGCCGGAAGCAGCAGGCTTGCGGCGCCCATGGCAAGGGCGGCTCTGCGGGTGGGAGGGGTGCTCATGTTGACTCCTGTCTCGGGAATCGGGGCCGTTGTGTGGCCCCGTGTTTCTCCGAAACAACAGCCGAGCCTTAACCCAACCTTAAGCTTCAGCCCCCGCGCACACCGGCGACCGCCTTGCGCAGCGCCGCCTTGTCCAGCGCACCGTCGAAGATCACCGTCTCGACGGTGAAGCCCGGCGTGCCGCGAAACCCTAGGCCTGCCGCCTGAAAGCTGTTGCGCTCTAGCAGCGCATCCCATGTGGCGCGGCGCTTGCGATAGGCGCGCAGCGCGTCTTTGGGCGGCAAGATGCGGCCCACCGAGCGATCGACGGCGCCATCGCTCAGCCGCCCGACGGTGCGCATCAGCGATTCCATCACCGGCAGGTAGGCGCCAAGGTCATGCGCCCCCAACGCCAGCTGCGCCGCCCGCTGCGAGGTGGCGCCGAAGATCGGCCAATCCTTCATCACCAGTCGGATGCCACTATCGGCAGCCACAAAGGACATCAGATCCGGGTGCATCTGCTTGCAGAACGGGCATTGATAGTCGAACCATTCGACGATGGTCACGTCCCCCGACGGGTTGCCCAGCACCGGGGCATCAGGGTCGCGCAGCACGGCATCCTCGGTTAGACCCTGCGCCAGCGCAGGCGCGCCGGCAGACAGCCCCGCCGCGCCCGCGATCACCAGCAGCTTGCGCCGTGTCAGGCTCATCCGGTGCTGCCCTCAGGGCTGGTCTCGGCGCTGATCTCGGGGATCGGCGCGCCGGTCAGGTTGTCCGGAGAGGTCCAGCGATTGGCCTGATCCTTGGTCAGCACGACCACCTTGGTGCCATTGGGCACCTGATCGGCAAGATACATCACATCCTGATTGAACATGCGGATGCAGCCCGACGACGTCGCATGCCCCACCGTCCATGGCGACGGGGTGCCGTGGATGCGATAGAGCGTATCGCGCCCGCCCTTGAACAGATACAGCGCCCGCGCCCCAAGCGGGTTTTCCAGACCGCCTTCCAGCCCGGCCCGCACCGGACCATAGGTTTCCGGGTCGCGCTTGATCATGTTCTGCGTCGGCGTCCAGTACGGCCAGTCGCGCTGAAAGGGAATCCGCGCCTCGCCCGAAAACCCGTATCCGGCAGCGCCAACCGCGATCACATAGCGCATCGCCGTATTGTCGCCCTGAAGGTGATAGAGGAACTTCGCCCCCGGATCGACCACGATGGTCCCTGCCTTGTACGGCGCATAATACGCCACCATCTGGCGCGCCTTTTCCTCGGACAGGTATTTATCCTCGATCGCCGGAACCTCGATGCCGTTATCGACGGTGGCGGCGTACATGGCGCGGGTCTCATCGCTCAGGCCCTGAGGCAGCAATGGAACGCCTACACTCGGCGTGAAGGCACAGGCCGAAACCAGCCCGGAGGCAAGCAGGAGGAAAGGCAGGGCCAGGCGGGATTTCAGGCTTGGAATCATCGGGTCTCTTTCTAGGGCCGTGCGGCGGCAGAGCTGGCAGTCAGCTCCTCGTCATTCGGCGTGTTCGCGATCACTTAAGACAAGCTTAAACTTGTGCGCAATCGATCGAGGTCAAGCTCGGGCTTTTCGGAAGGCGCGCACTGCCTTATATGCGCGCCATGCAGAATCCCCCAGACCTGCGCCCGGATCTCGCGCGCGCCCGTATCACCGAGACGAAACGCGACGGCCAGCCGACCATCGGCATGGTCTCGCTTGGCTGTCCCAAGGCGCTGGTCGACAGCGAACGCATCCTGACCCGGCTGCGCGCCGAGGGCTACGGCATCTCGGCCGATTACGCCGGGGCCGATGCGGTGATCGTCAACACCTGCGGCTTTCTCGATTCCGCCAAGGCGGAATCGCTGGAGGCCATCGGCGAAGCGTTGGCCGAAAACGGCCGGGTCATCGTGACCGGCTGCCTTGGGGCCGAGCCCGACTATATCACTGGCGCGCATCCCAAGGTGCTCGCGGTGACCGGCCCGCACCAGTATGAACAGGTGCTCGACGCGGTGCATGGCGCGGTGCCGCCCAGCCCGCACCCCTTTGTCGATCTGCTGCCCGCATCGGGAGTTTCCCTGACGCCGCGGCACTATAGTTATCTCAAGATATCAGAAGGTTGCAACCACGCCTGCAAGTTCTGCATTATCCCCGACATGCGCGGAAAGCTGGCCTCGCGCCCGCACAGGGCGGTGATGCGCGAAGCGGAAAAGCTGGTCGAGGCGGGCGTGAAGGAACTCCTGGTCATCAGTCAGGACACCAGCGCCTATGGTACCGACTGGAAGGACCGCGAACATAAGGCCCCGATCCTGCCGCTGGCGCGCGATCTGGGCAGCCTTGGCGCCTGGGTGCGGCTGCATTACGTCTACCCCTACCCGCATGTGCGCGAGCTGATCCCGCTGATGGCGGAATCCGCAGGTCTGGGCGGCGGCGTGCTGCCCTATCTCGACATTCCGTTCCAGCACGCCCATCCGGATGTTCTCAGACGCATGGCCCGCCCTGCCGCCGCATCGAAAACCCTCGACGAGATCGCCGCATGGCGCCGCGATTGCCCCGACATCGTGCTGCGCTCGACCTTCATCGTCGGCTACCCCGGTGAGACCGAATCGGAATTCCAGACCCTGCTGGACTGGATGGACGAGGCGCAGCTCGATCGCGTTGGCTGTTTTCAGTATGAGAACGTCGACGGCGCGCGCTCCAACGCCCTGCCCGATCATGTACCCCAAGAGCTCAAGCAAGAGCGTTGGGACCGCTTCATGGAAAAGGCTCAGGCGATCTCCGAGGCCAAGCTGGCGGCCAAGGTCGGCACAAGGATGGAGGTGATCGTGGATCTTGTCGAAGACGACGCCGCCACCTGCCGCACCAAGGCCGACGCCCCCGAGATCGACGGCAACCTGTTCATCGACGAGAATTTCGATTCGCTTAAACCGGGCGATATCGTCAGCGTCGAGGTGGATGAGGCAGGCGAATACGACCTGTGGGGCCGACTCGTCTGAGCCGACCAAGACGGTACCTCTGCATTAAAACGCTTTACTGAACACGCTATGCGGGAATGTGGTATACTCACATACCCATATAAGAATATTTGCGTGATCTATGCGTGAATCCGTGAATTCTGGACGGAACAGCCTTCTTAATCGCAATAAACCTATGTTATAAATTCGTAGGAATTGCTTAGCAGATGATAGCCCCAAACGGGAATACGTCTGAGAGTGTGACTTTTTTACCGGGCTCTCCCCCGGGCAAGGTGTATGCCGACCCCGGGATTGTTGTTTGTGTTTATTTGAGCCCAGGAATGCTCCCGTTTTGCGGGAGCATTCTTTTTTGTAGCATCGCTTGCAAGGCGCTCACCGCTGCGGCAATCAGCCCGTCATG
Organism: Salipiger sp. 1_MG-2023; assembly: GCF_030547555.1. Lineage (NCBI taxonomy): Bacteria > Pseudomonadati > Pseudomonadota > Alphaproteobacteria > Rhodobacterales > Roseobacteraceae > Salipiger > Salipiger sp. 1_MG-2023. Next base: position 28,562 of record NZ_JAUOQN010000039.1, read on the forward strand.
GCAAAGCTCTACTTCAACTACTCGACCATGAACGCCGGCAAGTCGACGCTGCTGCTGCAGGCGGCGCATAACTACGGCGAGCGCGGCATGGAGGTCTTCTTGCTGACCGCCCGGCTTGATACCCGCGCCGGCGAAGGGCGCATCGGCTCGCGCATCGGCCTTGGCCGCCCTGCCGAGACCTTTGCCCCCCAAGATGACCTCTTTACACGCATCGACACCGAAACACAGGCGCGCCCGCTGGCCTGCATCTTTGTCGATGAGGCGCAGTTCCTGACCGAAGCGCAGGTCTGGCAGCTGGCGCGGGTGGCGGATGATCTGCGCATCCCGGTGATGGCCTACGGCCTTCGGGTGGATTTTCGCGGCAAGCTGTTTCCCGGCTCGGCGGTGTTGCTGGCGCTGGCCGACACGCTGCGCGAGGTACGCACGATCTGCCATTGCGGGCGCAAGGCGACCATGGTCATCCGCCAGAATGCCGACGGGCAGCCGCTGCACGACGGCGCGCAGGTCCAAATCGGCGGCAACGAGACCTATGTCTCACTGTGCCGCAGGCATTGGCGCGAGGCGATGGACCAAGGCTGACGCGACAATCGCCGCCGTGTCGTAACGAAACAATGGCGTAACCCGCGCGCATGCGCTTTGATCGCCCCCATGATCCAGCGCCTGTTCCTGACCCTCACCCTGAGCCTTGCCCTTCTCGCCTCTCCCGCACTTGCGCAGGACCGTGGCCGCGTCGAGCAGGCCTTTCAGCGTTGGCTGGAGCAGACGGTCTGGCCGATGGCCCGGCGCGACGGCGTCTCGCGCCGGGTTTTCGACGCGGCGTTCAGCGGCGTGACGCTCAACTGGGATCTGCCCGATCTCGTGCCGCCCGGCAGCAAGCAAAGCGTGCCGCGCCGCCAGCGGCAGGCGGAATTCGGCGCACCGTCGCACTATTTCAACCGCGGCAGCGTCGATGGCGCAACGTCAGTGGGTCGGCAGATGGCGCGCAGGCATCACGCAGTGCTGGCAGCGACAGAACGAGCCACCGGCGTGCCGGGGCGCATCCTGCTTGCGATCTGGGGGCGCGAAAGCGGCTATGGGCAGGTGCCGATCCGCCATGACGCCTTTCAGGTGCTGGGCACCAAGGGCTTCATGTCGACCCGCGCCGCCTATTTCACCGACGAGCTGATTGCCGCGCTGGTCATCGCCAATCAGGGCCATGTCGCGCCCCGCGCCATGAAAAGCAGCTGGGCCGGCGCGCTGGGGCAGCCGCAGTTCATGCCCTCGAATTTTTTGCGCTATGCCGCCGACGGCGATGGCGACGGGCGGCAAGACATCTGGGGCTCCGAGGCCGACACCATCGCCTCGATCGGCAATTACCTTGCACGGCACGGCTGGCAGACGGGCCGCGACTGGGGGTTCGAGGTCATCGTGCCGCCGCAGGTGTCGTGCACGCTGGAAGGCCCGGATCAGGGCCGCACCGTGGCCGACTGGACGGCGATGGGCATTCAACGCGTCGGGGCCAAGCCGTTTCCGGCATCCGAGCTGCGCGGCACTGGCTTTCTGCTGATGCCCGCCGGGCGCAATGGTCCGGCCTTTCTGGTCACGCCGAATTTCTACGTACTGAAAGACTACAACATGAGCGATCTTTACGCCCTGTTCGTCGGCCATGTCGGGGACCGCATCCAGTACGGTATGGGCGATTTCATCGGGCGCTGGGGGGATGTCGGGAAAATGTATCGCTCGGACATCGCAGCCATGCAGCGCGGTCTCGAGGCGATGGGCCATGACGTTGGCGGCGCCGATGGCTTGCCCGGGTTCAAGACCCGCCGGTCGATCGGGCGCTGGCAGGAAAAGACCGGCCAGCGCGCCACCTGTTTTCCCGAACCCGGCATGAAAGCCGCGCTCGGGCGGTAGTCATTCGGTGGTTTCGACCACCAGCAGCTCGCGCTCGGACGCGCCGCGCGCATGACTCAGCGCTTCTTGGTATTCGGGCGAGTGATAGCAGGCCTCGGCAGCCTCAAGCGTGTCGAATTTGGCGACCACGTTGCGCGGGCGCTCCTTGCCCTCAAGCTGCACATAGCGCGCGGCGCGGGCTATGAAGCTGCCGCCATGCTTGGCGATGGCCGGCCCGGCAAGCGCGGCATATTTGGCATAGGCCTCTTCGTCGGTGACGGTGACATGGGCAATCCACAAAGCGGGCATCGGTCAGACTCCTTCGACGATGACAAGATCGCGCTTCGACGAGCGCGTCGCGATGGGCAGGATGCGCTGATATTCAGCGCTGTCATACCAGGTGCGCGCGGCCGTAAGCGAGGGGAATTCCAGCAGCACATGGCGCGAGGGCGCCTCGCCCTCGACCACGGTCTGCGGCCCACCCTTGACCAGAAAGCGCCCGCCGAATTTCTCGGCAAGCGCCATGGTCTGGCGCGCATAGGTTGCGTATTCCTCGGGATCGGTAACGTCGATGCGGGCGATGACGTAGGTGCTCACGAGGCAATCACCGCTTCGGCGGCCCGGATCGCCTCATCCGCCTTGTCGGCGTCCTTCGCCCCGCCCTGCGCCATGTCGGGCCGGCCACCGCCGCCCTTGCCGCCAAGCGCCTCGACCGCCGCCTTGACCAGAGTCACCGCCGACAGCTTGTCCGTCAGATCGGATGTCACGCCCGCCGCAACGGCGACCTTGCCGCCGGTATCCGCGATCAGCAGCACCGCGCCAGACCCAAGCCGCGCCTTGTGCTCATCCATCAGCGGCGGCAGATCCTTGCCCTGCACCCCCGACAGCACCTGCGCGACGAATTTGACGCCGCCGATGTCGCGGGTTTCCGGCCCCTCGCCCGGCCCGCCCGCCATGGCGAGATCGCGGCGCAGCTGCGCCACCTCGTTGTCGAGCTTGCGCTTGTCATCCAGAAGCGCGGCGACGCGGGCCACCGCGCCCTGACCTTGCGCCTTGAGCAGGCCTTCGATCTCCGACAGCGCGTGATCGCGGCTGCGCAGCTCGGCCATGGCGGCTTCGCCGGTCAGCGCCTCGATCCGGCGCACGCCCGCGGCAGAGGCCGATTCCGAGGTCAGCGCAAAGGTGCCGATATCGCCGGTCTGGCGCACATGCGTGCCACCGCACAGTTCCAGCGAATAGGTCTTGCCATCGGCGCCCTTGCCGGAACCGGACAGCTCGCCCATCGACACGACCCGCACCTCGTCGCCGTATTTCTCGCCGAACAGCGCCTGCGCGCCAATGGCGCGGGCGTCATCCGGGGTCATGATGCGGGTGCTGACCGGGGTGTTCTGCCGGATGAAGGCGTTCACCTCGGTTTCGACCTGCGCGATTTCTTCAGGGCTCAGCGCCTTGCTGTGCGAGAAGTCGAACCGCAGACGATCGGGCGCGTTGAGCGAGCCGCGCTGCGCGACGTGATCGCCAAGCGCGCGGCGCAGCGCCTCGTGCAGCAGGTGGGTCGCCGAATGGTTGGCGCGGATCATGCTGCGGCGGTTGTGATCGACCTCGAGCGCGACCGCCTCGTTCAGGGCAAAGCGGCCCTGCTTGATGGTGACCGCATGGGCAATCACCTTACCGCCGCCCATTTTCTGGGTGCCGGTCACCTCGGCCAGATCATTTTCATCCTCAAGCCGGCGCAGCCAGCCGGTGTCGCCGACCTGACCGCCGCTTTCGCCATAAAACGGCGTCTGGTTCATCACGATCCAGCCGATTTCGCCCGCTTCCAGCGCCTCGACTGGCTTGCCGTCCCGGATCAGCGCCAGCATCTGGCCTTCGGCGGTTTCGGTGTCATAGCCAAGGAAATCGGTCGCGCCATGCTGATCGGCGATCTCGAACCAGATCGCCAGATCGGCGGATTCGCCCGTGCCGGACCACGCGGCGCGGGCCTTGGCCTTTTGCTCGGCCATGGCGGCATCGAACCCGTCGGTATCGACACTGCGCGCGCGCTCGCGCAGCGCGTCCTGCGTCAGGTCGAGCGGAAAGCCATAGGTGTCATACAGCTTGAACGCCGTCTCGCCGGGCAGCGCAGCGGCTTCGGGCAGTTGCGCCAGTTCTTCGTCCAGCAGCTTGAGGCCGCGATCAAGCGTCTGCTTGAAGCGGGTTTCCTCGAGCTTCAGCGTCTCTTCGATCAACGACTGGGCGCGGTGCAATTCGGGATAGGCCGCGCCCATCTGGCGCACCAGCGCCGGAACCAGCCGGTGCATCACCGGATCCTTGGAGCCGAGCATATGCGCATGGCGCATGGCGCGGCGCATGATCCGGCGCAGCACGTAGCCGCGCCCGTCATTGCTTGGCATCACGCCATCGGCAATCAGGAACGAGGTCGAACGCAGGTGGTCGGCGATCACCCGGTGATGGGTCTTGCCCGGCCCGTCGGGGTCGGTCGAGGTGACGTCGGCCGATGCCTCGATCAGGCTGCGGATGAGGTCTGTCCCGTAATTGTCGTTGGTGCCCTGCAGCAGCGCCGCAACCCGTTCAATGCCCATGCCGGTGTCGATCGACTGCATGTCGAGCGCCCGCATCGAGCCGTCTTCGAACTGTTCGTTCTGCATGAAGACAAGGTTCCAGATCTCGACGAAGCGGTCACCGTCTTCCTCGGGCGATCCCGGAGGCCCGCCCCAGTACTTGTCGCCGTGATCGAAGAAAATCTCGGTGCACGGCCCGCAAGGCCCGGTCGGCCCCATCATCCAGAAATTGTCGTTGGTGGCGATGCGGATGATCCGGTCTTCGGGCACGCCGACGCTTTTCCAGATCTGCGCGGCCTCGTCATCGGTGTGATAGACCGTCACCAGCAGGCGCCCCGCGTCGATGCCCAGCTCTTTGGTCACCATCTCCCAAGCAAAGGGGATGGCCTCGGATTTGAAGTAATCTCCGAACGAGAAATTGCCCATCATCTCGAAGAACGTGTGGTGGCGCGCGGTATAGCCCACATTGTCGAGATCGTTGTGCTTGCCCCCGGCCCGCACGCATTTCTGCGCGGTGGTGGCGCGCTTGTAATCGCGCGTCTCGACGCCGGTGAACAGATTCTTGAACTGAACCATGCCCGAGTTGGCAAACATCAGCGTGGGATCGTTGCGCGGCACAAGCGGGCTCGAGGGAACCACACGGTGGCCCTGCTTTTCGAAATAGCCCAGGAAAGCGGCGCGAATGTCGTTCAGGCTCGTCATGATCGTCCTTGGCAAGCTGGCTTTTGAGGTTCGGGAAGGTGTAGCCCCATGCCCGCCTGCTGTCCATCGTCCGTCTTGCAAAACCCCGGCAGGGCGGGTTTGATCACCCTATTGCCAAACTGGATTACCCCATGACCCTGATGTTTTCCGACTGGATTTCCCATGAGCCTGACGTTTTCGACTGCCGAATTCACCACCCGCCTGCGGGTTCTTCAGCAAGCCATGACCCGCAACGATGTGGCTGCGGTGCTGCTGACACAAGAACCTGACATCCGCTATTTCTCGGGGTTCCTGACGCGGTTCTGGGAAAGTCCGACGCGGCCGTGGTTTCTGGTGATACCGGCGGCAGGGCAACCCATAGCGGTGATCCCCGACATCGGGCGGGCCCTGATGGCGCGCGGGCCAATCAGCGACATCCGCAGCTGGCCCTCACCCGATTACGCCGATGACGGGCTGACGCTGCTGGCCGAGACACTGCGCGAGGTGACGCGGCCCGGAGAGCGTATCGGCGTGCCGATGGGGCGCGAGACGACGCTGCGCATGTCGCTGATGTCGTGGGATCTGCTGCGCCGCCTGCTGGATCGGCCTTTCGTCGATGTGGCCGAGATCATCCGCGATCAGCAGATGGTGAAATCCCCCGCCGAGATCGCCCGGATCGAGACCGCCTGCGCCATCGCCGGGCGCGCCTTTGCCCGCGTGCCGCAGATCGCGGCGCAGGGCACGCCACTTTGCGATATCTTCCGGCGCTTTCAAGGCTTGCTGCTCGACGAGGGTGCGGATTGGGTCGGCTACGTTGCGGGCGGCGCGGCGCAGGGTGGCTACAATGACGTGATCTCGCCCGCCGCTCCCACGCCGCTGGTGCCGGGCGATATCCTGATGCTCGACACCGGGGCAGTGCATGAAGGCTATTACTGCGATTTCAATCGCAACTGGTCGGTCGGGCCGGCGGCGGTCGATGTCTCCGAAGCGCATGAGGTGTTGCATGACGCAGCGATGGCAGCATTCGACATCGCCCGGCCGGGGATCCCCGTCGCAGATCTGCACGCGGCGATGCTGGCGGTGCTCGCCCCCCGCGCCCATGGCCCGGTGACCGGGCGGCTGGGTCATGGTCTTGGCATGCGCCTGACCGAGCCGCCCTCGCTGATCCCCGACGACCGGACGCTGCTGCGCCCGGGCATGGTGCTGACGGTCGAGCCTTGCCTGCCGCTGGCGCATGACCGGCTGATGGTGCATGAGGAAAACATGGTGATCACCGAGGACGGAGCGCGCTGGCTCTCGCCGCTCGCCCCGCGTCAGATCCCGGTGGTCTAAAGCCCCAGCGCCGTGCGAACCTTTGCGGCGAAGTCATCGCCGCGCTGTTCGAAATTGTCGTACTGGTCGAAACTCGCCGCCGCCGGCGCCAACAGAACCACCTCGCCCTCCTGCGCATCAGCGCTGGCGCGGGCCACGGCGGTCTGCATGTCGGTGCAGACCTCGGTGTCGCACCCCGGCAGCCCCAGCGCAAAGCTCGCCGCCTCGCGCCCGATGACATAGGCCTTGACCACGTTGGGCAGCCCCGGCGCGAGACCGCTCAGCCCACCGTCCTTCATCAGCCCGCCGCAGACCCAGCGAATGCGCGGAAAGGCCTGAAGCGCCTTGAGCGCTGCATCGACATTGGTCGCCTTGCTGTCGTTGACATAACGCACCCCCGCCACTTCAGCGATGATCTGGCTGCGGTGCGGCAAGCCTTCAAAGCTGTGAAGGGCGCTTTCGATGGTCTTTGGCGGCACGTTGAGCGCGCGGGCAGCCGCATAGGCGGCGCAGGCGTTCTGGTGATTGTGCGCGCCGGGCAAGCCGCGCACCTCGCGCAGGTCGATCGAGGCCACCTGCCGCCCCTTGCGGGTCTCGCTGAGAAACCCCTTGCGGGCAAACACATCCCAACCCGGTCCGCTGAGTTTGCTGCCAGAAGAAATCCGGATGACGCGCGCATCTGCAGCGGTCTCCATCAGCTGGTTGGCGAGGTAACGGCCTTCGGGTTCATCTACACCAATGATGCAGCGATCGGGGCCGCCCTCGGCAAAAAGCCGACGCTTGGCGGCGAAATAGCCACCCATACCACCGTGTCGGTCAAGGTGATCCGGCGACAGGTTGGTAAAGACCGCGACATCCGGGGTCAGCGCCCGCGCCAGATCGGTCTGGTAAGACGACAGCTCGAGCACCACTACCCCGCCATCCTCGGGCGGGTCGATGTCCAGAACACCGCGCCCGATGTTGCCCGCCAGCTGGCTTTCCCGCCCCGCCACGGTCAGGATGTGATGGATCAGCGCCGAAGTGGTCGACTTGCCGTTGGAGCCGGTGACGGTGATAACCTTGGGCGGCTGGTCATACTCGTCCCACTCGCCCCCGCCGAGCGAGCGGAAGAACAGGCCGATGTCGTTGTCGACCGGCACCCCCGCCTCCCAGGCGGCGGCGATCACCGGGTTGGGCGCAGGATAGAGATGCGCAATACCGGGAGAAACAACCAGCCAGTCGACCCCGTCAAAGCCACCCTGTTTCACAAGCTCACGAGTCTCGAAACCCTCGTCAATCGCCACCTGGCGCGCGGCCGGGTTGTCATCCCAGCACAACGGAATCGCGCCGCCTTCGCGCAAACTGCGTGCCGCCGAAAGGCCGGACCGCCCCAGACCAAGCACCGCGACCACCCTGCCTTCGAACCCACGTACCGGAATCATGCGCTTTCTCCTGATCTTGTGCATCAGGGCTAGCGCAGCGCAGCGCCGGATGCCAGAGCGCGCCTGCGCCCCCGGCCTTCTAGATCTGAGAGACCGGAGGGGGCGCTGCCCCCGCCCTGCGGGCCCCCCGGGATATTTCAGGCCAGAAGAAACCGGGGCGCGGCACTTTGACTTCTTCTGGCCCTAAATATCCCCGCCGGAGGCAGGCCGGACATGGAGGCCAGGCGCCGCCTTTGATCAGCTGCGCGGTTTTCTGCGCTTGCACATCAGCGGGCAGACGGCCGCGTTGCCAGCACCGAGGCATATGAGGGTAACACCAAGGAAGATGGACGCGGATGTTGGCCAAAGGATGCGCTCATCGCTGCGCCAGTGCCCCCGGTGCGGGGAGGCTATGCACCACCGGCGGCGCCATGAGAGTTTCGCACTGCCGAACAGCGACGCACCGCGCGATCCTGTCCCGCGAAACAGCATCCTCCAGCCATGGCCAATGCCAAATTTTGATCGAGGCTGTGCCGTAACAAGGTCTGTGAAGGAATTCTGACAGCCTGCGCGGGCATGGATAGGACGCAATATGGCGATCGGAGAAGCCCCATGGATCTGCCCAGATCTCCCAGCCGAAGCTAGCCTTTGGAATGCCAGCCTAGAAGTGGCACAAGTGCCTGTGTGGCATCATGCCGGAGAGAAAGGCTGGGGTCGCCCGCCGAGCCTCGCGCCCGGCTCAGGCCCCGGAACCCCAAGGACTGGATCGGGCTTTCGAGGTTCCTCTTCGTCTTAACGCAGTTTCAGCGTCGCGAGACCGATCAGCGCAAGGATCAGCGAGATGATCCAGAAGCGGATGACGATCTGCGGTTCGGCCCAGCCCTTTTTCTCGTAGTGATGATGGATCGGTGCCATCAGGAACACCCGCTTGCCGGTGCGTTTGAAGTAAAGCACCTGAATGATCACCGACAGGGCCTCGACCACGAAGAGGCCGCCGACAATGGCCAGTACGATTTCGTGCTTGGTGGCGACGGCGATGGCGCCAAGCGCGCCGCCAAGGGCGAGGCTGCCGGTATCACCCATGAACACCGCGGCAGGCGGAGCGTTGTACCACAGGAAGCCCAGCCCGCCGCCGATGAGCGCGGCGGAAAAGATCAGGATCTCACCGGTTCCGGGAACGTAATGCACCTCGAGATATTCGGTGAAATCGACGCGGCCCACGGCATAGGCAATGATGCCAAGCGTGCCGCCCGCGATCATCACCGGCATGATTGCCAGCCCGTCGAGCCCGTCGGTCAGGTTGACCGCATTGGCCGCGCCGACGATGACGATCATCGAGAACGGCACGAAGAAAATGCCGAGATTGAACAGCGCGTCTTTGAAAATCGGGAAGGCGAGCATCCCTGTCAGGTCATCGGGGTGGAACCAGGCAGCCCATGCCCCGGCGATTGCGGCAATGAGAAATCCCAGCAAAAGCCGCACCTTACCCGATACGCCGTCGGTGTTCTGCTTGGATACCTTGGCGTAATCATCGGCAAAGCCGATGGCGGCGTAACTCACGGTCACGAACAGCACCATCCACACGAACGGGTTGTCGAGCCGCGCCCAGAGCAATGTCGAGGTCAGCAGCGCACCGACGATCAGCAGACCGCCCATGGTGGGAGTGCCCGCCTTGACGAAATGCCCCTCGGGGCCGTCCGAGCGGATCGGCTGCCCCTTGCCCTGCCGCTTGCGCAGCACGTTGATCAGAGGAATTCCGAAGATGAACCCGAACATCAGCGCGGTCAGGAATGCCCCGCCCGCGCGAAAGGTGATGTAGCGGAAGAGGTTGAAAACATCCCCCCCGTCGCTGAGTTCGGTGAGCCAGTAAAGCATCGCTGCGTCCCTTATCAGCCGTTGCCGCCCGCGGGGGATACGCCCATCCGCCGGATAGCGTCAACCACCCGTGCCAGCTGCATCGACAGCGAGCCTTTCACGAGCACGACATCGCCTGCATCCAGATCCTGACGGACACGTTCCGCCATCTTGGCGCTATCCTCGGTCCAGCGGCCCTGCTTTTCTTCGGGCAAAGCCCGCCAGAGTTCGTGCATCAGCGGACCAACGCAATGCACGACATCGATCTGCCGCATTGCGGGCAGATCGGCGAGCGCCGTGTGCAGGGCGATCTCGGCCTCGCCCAGTTCTTTCATATCGCCGATATAGGCGATCCGCCGCCCCCGCTTGTGCCGCCCGACGTCATTGCGGGGATGCGCCCCCGCCAGCACCTCAAGAGAGGCGCTCAGCGAGGCGGGGTTGGCATTGTAGGCATCGTCGATCAGTTCCAGCGCATTCTGGGTTTCCACCGCATCGAGGAACAGCTCTTCGCGCAGCCCGCGCCCTTCGCCCGGATACCATTGCCCCAGCGCCGCAACCGCCAGCGCCCGGTCGCAGCCAAGCGCATGCGCCACCGCCAGCACACCCAGCCCGTTGACCGCGTAATGCCGCCCCGGCACCGAGACCTTGTAGAGCATCGGCGTGCGCCACGCGCGGGCCTGCACCACGGTGGTGGTGTCGCAGATCGTCACGTCGTCGACGCGGTGATGATTGCCCGGCGTCTCGCCAAAGGTGATGATGCGGGCGGCATGGGCGCGGGCCGCGTCGAGCAGGATCGGCGTCACCGACAGATCGCCATTCACCACCGCAATGCCGCCCGGTTCCAGACCGTCGAAGATCGCCGCCTTTTCGCGGGCAATGCCCTCTAGCCCGTCGAAGGCCGCAAGATGCGCTGGCGCCACGATGGTGATCATCGCCACATGCGGGCGCGCCATGCGCGACAGCGGTCCGATCTCGCCGGGGTGGTTCATGCCGATCTCGATCACGGCGAAATCGACGTCGGCGGGCATCCGCGCCAGCGTCAGGGGCACGCCCCAGTGGTTGTTGTAGCTTTTCTCGGCGGCGTGCACGCTGCCCTGCGCGCCAAGCACCTTACGCAGCATTTCCTTTGACGAGGTCTTACCCACCGATCCGGTGACCCCGACCACTCTGGCGCGAGTGCGGGCGCGGCCCGCGCGGCCCAGAGATTCAAGCCCGGACTGAACATCATCGACCAGCAGCAGCCGCTCTGGATCGACGCCCTCGGGAATGCGGCTGACCAGAGCGGCCGCCGCGCCATTCGCCAGCGCCTGCGCCACGAAATCATGCCCGTCGCGGGCCGCCTTGAGCGCCACGAACAGGTCACCGGGCTCGATGGTTCTGGTGTCAATCGACACACCCGACACTTGCCAGTCGGAAAACACCTTGCCGCCGGTCGCGGCGGCGGCCTCGTTCGATGTCCAGAGCGTCACAGGCCCCTCCCGTCCAGCGCCGCCACCGCAAGGCTGGCCTGTTCTACGTCATCGAAGGGGTACACCGTGTCGCCGACGATCTGCCCGGTTTCGTGCCCCTTGCCGCAGAGCAGCAGCGCATCGCCCGGCCCGAGCATATCGACGCCGCGCAGGATCGCCTCGGCCCGATCGCCGATTTCCAGCGCGCCGGGGGCCCCCTCCAGCACCTGCGCGCGGATCGCGGCAGGCTCTTCGCTGCGCGGGTTGTCATCGGTGACGATGACCAGGTCGGCGTGCTCCATCGCCGCTGCGCCCATCAGCGGGCGCTTGCCCGGATCACGGTCTCCGCCCGCGCCGATCACGGCGATCAGACGGCCCATGACATGCGGGCGCAGCGCCTCGAGCGCGATTGCCACGGCGTCAGGGGTATGCGCGAAATCGACATAGACCGCCGCACCACTGCCGCGCGTCGCGGCCAGCTGCATCCGCCCGCGTACCGTTTCAAGGCGCGGCAAGGTGCGGAACACGTCTTCGGCCTCGGTGCCGCAAGCGATGACCAGCCCCGCCGCCAGAAGCGCGTTCCAGCCCTGAAAATCGCCGATCAGAGGCAGGCGGAATTGTTCGACCACCCCGTGCCACGACAGGCGCATTTCTTGCCCGGTGGCATCAAAGCGCTGCCCCAGAAGCCGCAAATCCGCGCCTTCGCTTTCGCCCACGGTGATGACCTCTTGCCCGCGCGCCTTGGCGATGGCGAGCATATCGATGCCACGCGCGTCGTCGATATTGATCACCGCAATGCCGTCTTCGGGCAGCACGCGGGCGAACAGCCCGGCCTTGGCGGCGAAGTACTCTTCGAAATCCGCGTGGTAATCCAGATGATCCTGGCTGAAATTGGTAAAGCCCGCCGCCAGAAGCTGCACACCGTCAAGCCGGCGCTGGTCGAGCCCGTGCGACGATGCCTCCATGGCGGCGTGATCGACGCCCGCAGCCGCCGCCTCGGCCAGCGCCTTGTGCAGCGTCACCGGGTCCGGGGTGGTGTGGCGCAGCGGAGCCTCCCAGTCGCCTTCAACGCCGGTGGTGCCGACATTGACGGCGCGAAAGCCCAGTTCCTGCCAGATGCGCCGCACGAAGCTGGCGACCGAGGTCTTGCCATTGGTACCGGTCACCGCGACCATGACCTGCGGCTGGGCGCCAAAGAACAGCGCGCAGGCATAGGCCAGCGCCGCCTTTGGCTCGGCAGCGATGATCAGGGCGGCCTCGCTACCGCGCAGCGCCTCTTGCGCAATTTTCGCGCCCTCGGCATCGGTCAGGATGGCAACCGCCCCCTGTGACAGCGCGGTGTTCACGAAAGTCGCCCCATGCACCCGGGTGCCCGGCATCGCCGCGAACAGGTGACCGGGCATCACCGCCCGGCTGTCCAGCGTGATGCCGCTGATGCGCGCCTCGCGCCCGCCCCGAGCCGTCAGCCCAAGGTCCGAGAGTGTCTTTTCCTCGCCCATGGCAGCCCCTTCACCCTGACAAATCCGCAGCGATGCAGCCTAGTTGCGCACCAGCGTTGCCTGCATTTCGCCCGTATCGTATTCCGGACGCAACCCCAGAAGAGGCGCGACTCGTCCGATGATCTCGGCTCCGATCGGCACCGATGTCCAGCCTGCCGTGCGGCGCGGTTTGTCGCCAGAGGTCTCGACCGGCTCGTCCAACGTGACGATCAGCACATATTCCGGCGATTCGGACGGGAACATCGACGCAAAGGTGGTGATGGTCTTGTCCTTGTAATAACCGCCGCCGTTTTCCTTTGGCTTGTCTGCCGTGCCGGTCTTGCCGGCGACGCTATAGCCCGGCACGTCGCCAAAGCTGGCGGTGCCCTCGCTGACCACCTTGCGCAGCATCCGCCGCGCTTCAAGCGCCACGCCCGGCGACATCACCTTTTCTCCGTGCCGCGGCCCCTGCTGCTTGAGAAGCGTCGGCTGCACCGCATAGCCGCCGTTGGCGATCGCCGCATAGCCCGCCGCAAGGTGCAGCGGCGAGGAAGACAGCCCGTGGCCGTAGGAAATGGTGACCGTCGACAGCTCGCCCCAGCGCTTGGGCAGCAGCGGCTGGCCGCCGGGGGCCTCGACCATCTCGAACTTCACCGGCTCGAAGAAGCCGAGCGATTTCAGGAACTGCTGCTGGCGTTCCGGCCCGATGGCCAGCGCCAGCTTGCCGGTGCCACGGTTCGAGCTTTCGATGATGATCTTTTCGACGGGGATCTGGCCGTAGTTGTGACCTTCGAATTCGCCGATGGCAAAGCCCCCGACCCGGAACGGCGGGCGGGTGTCGATGATGGTCTGCGGCGTCACCAGCCCCAGCTCCATTGCCTGCGCAGCAGCGAAGATCTTGAAGGTCGAGCCCAGCTCATACACCCCCTGCACCGCCCGGTTGAACAGCGGGCTGTCGGCGGGCGCGCCCTTGGTCGGCGGGTTGGGCCGGTCGTTCGGGTCGAAATCGGGCAGCGAGGCAATGGCGATGACCTCGCCCGTGTGCACGTTCATCAGCACCGCCGCCGCGCCCTTGGCATTCATCAGCTTCATGCCGCTGTCCAGCACGCCCTCGACCGCCGACTGGATGCCAAGATCCAGCGACAGCTCTAGCGGGGCACCGCCGCGCGCCGGGTCGCGCAGCTGCGCGTCGAAGTATTTCTCGATGCCCGCGGTGCCGATGACCTCGGCGGCATGCACGCCTTCGCGCCCGAAGCTGGCGCCGCCCAGCACATGCGCGGCCAGCGCGCCGTTGGGATACAGCCGCATCTCGCGCGGGCCAAACAGCAGGCCCGGCTCGCCGATATCATGCACCGCCTGCATCTGTTCGGGGCTGATCTTTTTCTTCACCCAGCGGAATTTCGATTTCGGATCCTTGAAGCGCCGCTCCAGCGCCGCCCCATCGAGATCGGGAAAGATCTTTGCCAGTTCACGGGCCGCGCGCTCCGGGTCGACCATCTGCTGAGGATGGGCATACAGCGAATGGGTTTCCATGTTGGTGGCAAGAATGCGCCCCTCGCGGTCGACGATGTCGGCGCGGCTGGCAAGGATCGACGCACCGGGCGCATAGGCGCGCGGCTCGGTCGGCTCGGTCGCCGACAACAGCCCCATGCGCGCGCCGATGGTGACAAAGGCGCACAGGAACATCACCCCCAGCATCGCAAGGCGCCCCTCGGCGCGCACCCGCGAGCGGTCGCGCATCTGCTCATGGCGGATGCGGATGTTTTCGCGTTCGATGGCGTCGGGGTTTTCGCCCTTTTCGCGGGCGTGCAGGATGCGGGCAAGCGGGCGCAGCGGGGTGCGGGTCATTCGATGGCCCCCGCGCTGGTCACGTCCACCGGCTCGCTCACCACAAGCGGGTCGAACATCGGGTAGGACACCTGATCGACCCGGCCGAACTGCTCGGCACGCATCGGCAGCAGCTCAAGCTTGGGAAAGTTCAGCAAGGCCAGCTCGCGCAGCCGGTCGGGGCGGTTCAGATAGGCCCATTCCGCCTTGAGGATCGCCAGCCGCGCCCGCGCATCGCCGATATCGCGTTGCAGATCCTCGACCGTATCAAGCGCCGCCTGCGTGTCGTAATTTTCGCGGTAGGCCCAGAAGGCAAGGCCGATCAGGCCAAGGAACGTCGTGACATACAGCAACGTTCGCATCAGCGGTTCCCCTTCAGCTGAGGCATGTTGAGCGTGTTGGCCTCGATCGGACCAGAGGCGGCGTCAGTGCGGCGTCCGATGCGCAACAAGGCAGAGCGCGAGCGCGGATTCGCCGCCAGTTCTTCGTCATCCGCGCCGATGGCCTTGCGCGTCACGGTGGTGAATTGCGGCGCCTCGGTCTCCTGCAAGGGCGCGTGGCGGCTGACCGCCCCCATCCGCCCCGAGCGCGACTGGAAGAACCGCTTGACCATGCGATCCTCGACCGAATGGAAGGTGACAACGCAAAGCCAGCCGCCGGGCTTGAGCGCCCGCTCCGCCGCCATCAGCCCGCGCCACAGCGCGCCGTATTCATCGTTCACCGCAATGCGCAGCGCCTGAAAGCTGCGAGTCGCAGGGTGGCTCTGGCCGGGCTTGGGGCGTGGCAGGCAGGCCTCGACGATGGAGCTGAGCCGCGCCGTGGTGACGATCGGCTCTTCGTTGCGCGCCCGGACGATGGCCTTGGCGATGCGGCGCGAGGCGCGCTCCTCACCGTATGTATAAAGAACATCCGCCAGCGTCGTCTCGTCGAGCGATTTCACCAGATCGGCGGCGCTGGTGCCCGATTGCTCCATCCGCATGTCGAGCGGGCCGTCCTTTTGAAAGGAAAAGCCGCGCTCGGCCAGATCGAGCTGCATCGAGCTGACCCCGAGGTCGAGCACCACGCCATCGACGTTCTGCGCCACCTCGTCCATCTGCGCAAAATTGCCCTCGTGCAGGACAAGGCGACCTTCGTACTGCCCGATCCACTCGCTGGCCATGCGATGGGCCAGCGGATCGCGGTCGATGCCGATGACCTTGTCCGCGCCAGCGTCAAGCAGGCCACGCGTATAGCCCCCCGCCCCGAAGGTGCCATCGATCCAGATGCCCGAAAGCGGCGCCACCGCCGCCAGCAACGGGCGCAGCAGGACAGGAACATGCGGGGCTTTGGTCATTCCACGTCGGCCTTCTTTCTGGGCAGCAGCGTTAGCGGGTTCTTCGGAAGTTCAACCGTGCGCTCGGCGGCGCGGCCCTGCTTGTCGCTGTCGTATAGTTCAGCATCCCAGATCCGGAAGGTGTTGAGCGAGGCGATCATCGCCGCCTCAGCCCCGATACCGAACTGGTCGCGCAGCTTTGCGGGGATCACGATGCGACCGGTGTCATCGACCGTTGCCTGAATGGATTTGGCGGAATAGATTTCTTCGAGCTGATCGCGCGCGTCGCCATATTCCATTTCCTCGATCTGGTCCTCGATTCGTTCGATTTCCTGAATCGTGAAACATTCGATATATGGATTGGCCTCGTTGCCGTAAACCATGACGAAATTGGGATTAAGCCCTTCGACCCAATCAGGATCGCAGGCTTCGAGGACGCGGCGAAACGAGGCCGGAATAGACACCCGCCCCTTGGCGTCGACCTTGTGCCGACTTTCGCCTCTGAACCTCAGCCTGCGGCTCACTGTCCCTACTCACGCCCCTTTGATTACGGATCCTTGAAACGAAATACGGCGGGTTGATCTGCTGCCACCGATCAACCCGCCGCCTTGACCCGCCGTGCGGGTTAGTCCGACTGCGCGCGCCACCTGGGGGGATGTCTGCTCGCTCGCGCGCCGGATGCGCTATGTTACGATGAAGGCCGGTTGCCTGTATGAACCTGCTCAATTTTTTTATTTATTCTGGGATGTTACGGGGTTTTTTTAACCCTCTGTGCCGCCCCTCATCGTGGTTAAAGGTATGTCATGGGATTTTATGGGAAGCAATGGGTTTTTTCGGCACGACCTACTGAATGTTGTCCATGGGCCTTGTAGAAAACTACATATTGACGTTTTGTTGACTTTTTGGGCAGGATATCTGGTAACTCGCCCCGCACCGATCACTAGATATAGTCACGCTGTCGTGAGCCCGCCACGATTGAGAAATTTTCCCAAAAAATCATTTGCTTTTGATCGCGTTCTGGAATGCCCCGAAACGGTCGAGATTCTCCTGCCGTTTGTCGGGTATCGCCGTGGAAGACACGTCGAATCTTATCGATACGACGGGAAACACCATGGAATCGGGCGCCTGCCGTCCCTGCCCGGCCCTCAGGGCAATGCTCCGACTGGCTGTTTCCCACAGCACCGCATCAACTTGCAGGTCGTTTCCCATGATTTCCCAAGGCCGGTACCATGAATTCCCAAACCATACCCAAAGCCAGACCTGTAGGGCTGAACACCCGTCGCCGCCACGTGCCAAGCGTTTTCGCAGCACCGCCCCTGCCGCAGCCCGCCAGCACAGATCAGCCTGCGCGAGAGCAATCGTCCTGAACGGTTCAACCTACCGCGGATCAGACTTCGTCACAGGCCTGAAGCAGGCACCCCGCTGGCGGGCGTGATGCAAAAGCCCACCGAAGCGCCCGGCAATGCCCCGCGCTTTGAACGCAGCAACCCGGTCACGTGAGAGGCACGCCTGACCTGCAGCCTAACCAAAAGAGGGGAAATGGTGGGTGATAAGGGATTTGAACCCCTGACATCTTCGATGTGAACGAAGCGGAACCCCCTCAAGCCACTGTTTTCAATTCAATAAGGCGCTTCTTATCAGACATCTCAGCCGGGTTTTTCCGGCGTTCTCTGCTCAACAAGGTTCATTGAACCAAAGAGCGCTTCGTAGACAATCCTCGGAAGTCGCTATGTCATGCTGACAATAAGTCGGACCGAGAGATGATGTCCCAACTGATGGTGTAGCTCACGACGGGCCTCGCGCTCACCGGCGGGCCGAGCTTGTCAGTCGCGCTGC
>NZ_JAUOQN010000004.1:0-139954 GCF_030547555.1 Salipiger sp. 1_MG-2023
TCATCGTCAGTTCTCCCATGCCTCAGGAGAAGTGAATCAGCAGCCAAGCCATCACTCAAGTGGAGTTTTTCAACACCTTCTCCGCTGAGCCGACATCCATTCCCGCCAAAGGCGGTTTTTGAGCGCGCTCTTCTGATATAGCTTTCTGGTCGCAATAAATTTGTCGAAGCGCGCTCTGCGCAATGCAATAATGCCGGGGCAAGCTCCGGCATTATTGGTATTCTAGCGGCCCCGGATGCGCGGATCGAGCGCGTCGCGCAGGCCGTCGCCAAGGTAATTGACCCCCAGCACCGTCAGCGAGATCGCGATGCCCGGCAGAACGACACGTTCGGGGTAATCCTCCATCCGGGCGACCGCATCGGCCAGCATCTTGCCCCAAGTCGGAAAGTCCGATGGAAAGCCAACGCCCAGAAAGCTCAGCGCGGATTCGGTGATGATCGCGGTGGCAAGGCCCAGCGTTGCCGACACCATGATCGGCGAGAGCACGTTGGGCAGCAGGTGGCGCCGGATGATGGCGAAGGGCCGCGTGCCGATGGAGCGCGCCGCCAGCACGAATTCCCGCTCCTTGAGCGCAAGCACATCGCCGCGCACGATCCGCGCCGTCGGCATCCACGAGGTGATGCCGACCACCGCGACGATCAGGATGAACATGCCGCCCTCGGGGCCGAAATTGGCGCGCAGCGGCTGGCGGAACAGCGTGACCGCCACCAGCAGCAGCGGCAGGATCGGCAGGCTCAGGAACAGGTCGGTCAGCCGCATCAGCGGCCCGTCGAGCCGCTTGAAGAACCCCGCAACCACGCCGACGCCGGTGCCAATGATCAGCGACAGCAGCATCGCCGCCCAGCCCACCGCCATCGAGGCCCGCCCGCCCGCGATCAGCTGCGCGAGGTTGTCGCGCCCCAGCTGGTCGGAGCCGAGCGGATGATTCCAGCCGGTCTTGGCCTCGGGGTTCCACAGCGCGGTATAGATCGGGCGCATGTCCTTGGCCCGGATGTCGAGCTTTTGCGCATCCAGCGTCCACAGGTAGGGGCCAAGCAGCACACCGAAGGTGATCAGCATCAGGAAGAAGGCGCCGATCATCGCGCCCCGGTGTTTGCGGAACTGAGCCCAGACGTCTTTCCATTTCGACCGGGGCGGGGCGTCGGGCCCCTTGTCCCTGAGCGCTTCGATGGGGGCCACGGTTTCGGGGGCGGCCACAATCAGATCGTCCTGCGGGCTGTCAGTCATAGCGGATCCTCGGGTCGAGCAGGCCGTAAAGCACATCGGCGATCAGGTTGAAGGTCACGATCAGGAAGGCGAAGATGAAGGTCAGGGTCATCACCATCGGCAGATCATTGGCAAACAGCGCCGTCAGCAGCAGCTGGCCGATGCCATTCACCTTGAAGACGTTCTCGGTGATGATCGCGCCGCCAAAGATCGCCGGAACCCCCAGCGCAATCACCGTAACCACTGGAATCATCGAATTGCGCAGCACATGCACCATGACCACGATGGCTTCGGATAGCCCCTTGGCCCGCGCCGTGCGTACGTAATCCTGCCCCAGATTGTCCAGCATCGAGGCGCGCATGTAGCGCGACAGCTGCGCCGTGGTCTGCAGCGCCAACACCATGATCGGCATCACCATCTGGCGCAGCTGCACGGTGAAGCTGTCCCAGTCATTGACCACATGGGTGGTGTCATAGATCGACGGGAACCAGCCGAGATAGACCGAAAAGATCACGATCAGCAGCGGCCCGGTAAAGAACGGCGGGATCGAAAAGCCGACCATGGTGATAAAGGTGCCGGCCTGATCGAATACCGAATACTGCCGGTAGGCGGAATAGATGCCGATGGGCAGCGCGATCAGGATGCCGACGATATACGACAGCCCCACCACCCACAGCGTCTGCGGGAGGCGCTGCAGCACGATGTCCATCACCGGCGAGCGGGTCTGCCAGCTGATCACCCGCAGCTCGTCCTGATAAAGATGCGTATCGGGCAGCCAGCCCAGAAGGAACGTCTCGCGGGTCAGCCAGTCGATGAAGATCTTCGGCTCGGTCCAGAATACCTGCACCAGCCATTTCCAGTATTGCACCAGCGGCGGCTCTCCGAGACCCAGCGCCTGACGCATCTTTTCCTTCACGTCCGGCGGCACTGTCAGTGGCACCTGCGCCATCGGATCGCCGGGGGCGAGCTGAAGCAGCATGAAGATGACGAAGCTGATGAACAGCAGCGTCGGAATGGACAGCAATAGGCGCCTTACGGCGAATGTCAGCATGGTCGGTGGCCTCCGGTCTGGGCGCGGCTGGCGAAGCGGTTCCGTTTCATCGCGCTCTAGCGGCGCGGGCACCACCCTGCAACGGGCAGCGTTACGGAAAACGGGGCTTGCCGCTGGCAAGACGCCCGAAAATCAGGCGCGCCCCCGTTCGAGGGCGCGCCAAGACGGCATCAGCCGTCGATGCGGTACCAGTCCGCGGCGTTCCAAAGCTCGGAATCCCAAGTGTTCAGGATCACGCCGCCAAGGCTGTTGGAATGGGCCGACACGCGGCCACGGTCGACCAGCGGAACGATGGTGTAGCTGTCCTTGGTCAGCATCTCGTTCAGCTTCTTGGCGATCTCGCCGCGCTTGGACAGCTCGCCAGTGGCGGCCAGCTCGTCGAGCAGCGCATCATAGGCGGGATCGCAGTAGCGGTTGATGTTTTCGCCCTGCCATTGCGACGAAGGCTTGGGCTCGTTGCCGCAGCGGTACATCTGCAGATAGCTCTGCGGATCGGTGCCATCGAAGTTGTTGGCGTACATTTCCACGTCGGCATAGAACTTCTGGAAGGTGTCGGGCGAACCGGGATCGCCGCCGAAGAACACCGAGCTGTCGACATTGCGCAGTTCGACCTCGACACCGATCTGGTTCCACCAATCCTTGATCAGGGCCTGAAAATCCTGACGCACGGCGTTGGTCGAGCTTTGGTACAGCAGCGAAAGCTTTTCGCCGTCCTTGTCGCGGATGCCGTCGCCATCGCTGTCGGTCCAGCCGGCCTCTTCGAGCAGCGCCCTGGCGCCGTCCAGATCCTGCGTCAGGCAGTCGGTGTTGGGGCTGGCGTACATCTCGGGCGCGGGCACGAGGTTACAGGTGGCACGGCCAGCCTGACCGTAGCCGACCTCGACCAGCAGATCGCGGTCGATGGCCATCGACAGCGCCTTGCGCACGTTCAGATCCGACAGGATCGGGTGCGGATGGGCCACGGTCGCGCGCTCGCCCTCGGGCAGGTCGGGCGAGGGGTCGGTCATGTTCATTTCGATGCGCTCGACCAGCGTGCCGAAGGCCGACACCGGCACACCGGCGCCCGCTTCGGCCATCGATGCCAGCACGTCGGGGGCGAGCTGCAGGTTCCATGCGTAATCCATCTCGCCGGTCTGAAGCACGGCGCGCGCCGCCGATTCCGCATCGCCGCCGCCCTTGAGTGTCGCGGTGGCAAAGGCGGGCTTGGCCGGATCGCGGTAGTTGGGGTTGGCCGACAGCGAGATCACGTCGTTGGGCTTGAACTCGTCAACCACGAACGGGCCGGTGCCGATCGGCTTGAAGTTGGCGTCGGTGCAGGTCGATGCCGCCGCGCCCATGCAGGATTCGAACTGCGCCTTTTGCAGAATCGGTGACTGGCCACCCATGAACGGGCCGTAGGGGTTCGGCATCGCCTTGTCGAAATGCACGATGATGGTCAGATCATCCGGCGTTTCGATTTCCGAAATATGGTCGAACTTGGCCAGCTGCGCGCAGCCGCCTTCGGGGTCCATGCAGTAATCGGCGGTGAATTTCACGTCGGCAGAGGTCAGCGGGGTGCCATCGGACCAGGTCAGCCCTTCCTTGAGCTTCCACGTGATGGTGGTCAGGTCTTCGGAGACGCCGCCGTTCTCGACGGTGGGGATCTCGGCCGCGAGATAGGGCACCAGCGCGCCGGTCTGGTCGTAACGACCCAGCGGTTCCAGAACGAGGCTGGCGGCCTCGATGTCCTTGGTGCCGCCCGACAGGTAGGGCGTCATGATCGACGGCGCCTGCCAGTAAATGATGTTGACGTGCCCGTCCTCGCCTCGCTCGGCAAAGGCGGCCGGGGCCAGCGCGGACGTGGCGACCGCCCCGAGCAGCAGGGTCTTGAGGGTCATGGGTCTCTCCTTGTTGGGCTCACGGCCGCTCTGGGCCGCTTGTTGGTCTTGGGGCCACCGGTCGACACATCGGCCATGGCGCTTCCCTGCGCCAATTCGAACCACATGCGCAGGGAATTGCAAGCGTTGCCGTCGGGAAATCTTGTCGGGGGGTTTGACACTTGCTTGGCGCTGCCCGTAGCCTTGGCATCTTGAGATCCCCAGGAGAGCCGAAATGCTGGACAGCGCCGGACCCATCGCCCGCATCGAAAAACTGCGCGTGGAATTCCAGACCAAGGACGGCACCGTCGCCGGGGTCAAGGACGTGAGCTTTGACATCAACCCGGGCGAGACGGTCTGCGTGGTGGGCGAGAGCGGGTCGGGCAAGTCGGTGTCCTCGCTGGCATTGATGCGGCTGATCGAGTTCGGCGGCGGCACCATCGCGGGCGGCCGGTTGCTGTTCGATCGCAAGGATGGCGGCGAGATGGATCTGGCCACGGCGGATCAGGACTTGATGCGCACCATCCGGGGCAACGAGATCGGCATGATCTTTCAGGAGCCGATGACCGCGCTGAACCCGGTGTTCACCGTGGGCCGCCAGCTGACCGAAGGGCTGCGGGTGCATCGCGGCATGTCGAAGGACGCGGCAGAGGCGCGAGCGCTTGAACTGCTGCAACAGGTGCGCATTCCAGAGCCCGAGCGGCGGCTCAAGCAGTATCCGCACGAGCTTTCGGGCGGGATGCGCCAGCGTGTGGTGATCGCCATGGCACTGGCCTGCAAGCCGCGCCTGCTGATCGCCGACGAACCGACCACGGCGCTGGATGTGACCATTCAGGCCGAAATCCTCGCCCTGATGGACCGACTCAAGCGCGAGACCGGCACGGCGGTGATGTTCATCACCCATGATATGGCGGTGGTGGCGCAGATGGCCGACCGCGTGGTGGTGATGTTCCGCGGCAACAAGGTCGAGGAAGGCCCGGCGACGCAGATTTTCGAGACCCCGCAGCACCCCTATACCAAGGCGCTGCTGGCGGCGGTGCCCAAGCTGGGCGAGATGACCGGCAAGGCCTATCCCGAGCCGATGAAGCTGCTGGGCCGCGAGTCGGATGCCATCGCGCCCATCGTCGGCACCGACACGCCGCTGCTGACGGTCGAGAAACTGGTGACGCGGTTTCCGGTCAAGGGCGGCTTCTTCCGTCGTACCGTCGCCAATGTGCATGCGGTCGAGGATGTCAGCTTTACCATCAACAAGGGCCAGACCCTGAGCCTTGTCGGCGAATCGGGTTGCGGCAAATCGACCTGCGGGCGCTCGCTGTTGCGGCTGGTTGAGCCGGATCAGGGCCGGGTGGTGCTCGATGGCACTGACGTGATGGGGCTGGGGCCGAACATGCTGCGCAATGCGCGGCGCGAAATGCAGATGATCTTTCAGGACCCGTTTGCCTCGCTCAACCCGCAGATGGGGTTGGCCGATCAGGTGGCCGAGCCGATGCGCAATTACGGTACCCATTCGGGATCGGAGATGATGGACCGCGTGGCGATGCTGTTCGACCGGGTGGAGCTGCCGCGCAGTTTCATGCGGCGCTATCCGCACGAGTTGTCGGGTGGGCAGCGCCAGCGCATCGCAATTGCCCGTGCGCTGGCCCTGTCGCCCAAGCTGATCGTCGCCGACGAGGCGGTGTCGGCGCTGGACGTGTCGGTGCAGGCGCAGGTGCTGAACCTGATGATGGAATTGCAGGCGGATCTGGGGCTGTCGTATCTGTTCATCAGCCATGACATGGCGGTGGTCGAGCGGGTGTCGCACAATGTGGGCGTGATGTACCTTGGCCGTATCGTCGAGATGGGGCCGCGGGCGGCGGTGTTCGAAAACCCGCAGCACCCCTACACACGGGCCTTGATGCAGGCGGTGCCTGTGGCGGATCCGCGCCGGCGCAAATCCGAGAAAGACCTGAATTTCAAACCGATCCCGTCGCCGATCCATCCGGTCGGCTATGAACCTGCCGCGAATGTCTATGCCGAGGTTGCGCCGGGGCATTTTGTCCTGACCTCCGACAGCGGGTATTGAAAAGGGGGGCCAGCCCCCCGCCTGCGGCTCCCCCCGGAGTTTTCCGGGCAAGATGAAGCGCGGGCGCGGCGCGTTATGGGGGTGTTGCGTGGCTTGATGCCGGGGCGGCACGGGCGTAGGTCATTGGTGGACATACGAAGGACCCGGACATGCCACAGCATCTTTCCCCCCGTGAAATCCTTGCCGAGCTCGTCGGTTTTGCGACCGTAAGCCGCGATCCGAACCTGCCGCTGATCGAATGGGTGGCGGGGTATCTGCACAGCCACGGCATCGAGAGTTTCCAGCACCGCAAACCCACCGAGCTGGATACCAAGGCGGCGCTGTTTGCCCATGCCGGGCCGCGCGTTGCGGGGGGCGTGGTCTTGTCGGGACATACCGACGTGGTGCCGGTGGATGGCCAGAGCTGGACATCGGACCCGTTTGTGCTGACCGAACGGGAGGGGCGGCTCTATGGGCGCGGCACCACCGACATGAAGGGGTTCGATGCGCTTGCGATCTGGGCTATGGTCGAAGCGCAGCAGCGGGGCGTGCCCTTGCAACTGGCGCTGAGCTACGACGAAGAGATCGGCTGCGTTGGGGGCAGGGATCTCGCCGAGGCGCTGGTGGCCAGTGATCTGCCGCGCGCCGCTTCGGTGATCGTTGGCGAGCCGACGATGATGAAGGCGGTGTCGGGGCACAAGGGATCGGTGAATTTCTGGGTGCATGTGCACGGGGTTGAGGTGCACTCATCGATCCTGCACACCGGCGTTTCGGCGATCATGTGGGGCGCCAAGCTGATCGAGTGGTGCAACGGCATCAATGCGCAGAACGCCGCGAGCACACCGGGGCCAGTGGCGGCGATGTTCGAGCCGCCCTATACCAACGTCCACGTCGGGCAGATTTCAGGCGGCACGGCACATAACATCACCGCCAAGGATTGCGCCTTCGGGGTTGGTTTTCGCATCGTGCCGGGCGAGACCACGGAGCAATGGGTGACGCGTTTCAAGGCCGAAGTCGCGCGGCTGACCGAGCAGATGCAGCAGGTGCGCCCCGAGGCGTGGATCGAGATCACGCCGATGTTCGAGGTGCCGGCGCTGCGGCCGGGCGCGAACAACAGCGCCGAAACACTGGTGCGCGCGATCACCGGCGACAATGCCAGCCTGCAGGTCAGCTATGGCACCGAGGCGGGGCATTTTCAGGCGGCGGGCTATGATGCGGTGGTGTGCGGGCCATCGGATATCATCCTTGCCCATACCCCGGACGAGTATATCGAGATCGCCCAGCTAGAGGCCGGGCAACGTTTCATGGACCGGCTGCTGACCCGGCTGGGCTGACACGCGCGCCTGACCGTGCCGGGCCGATCCGCTTGCGGGCGGTGCGACGGGCTGGCAGGCTGCGCCGCAAAACTGGAAAGGACCCTTCATGCCCGTCAAGAACCGTTTCGCCGAGCTTCAGGCCGAGATCACCGCCTGGCGCCGCGATCTGCACGAGAATCCCGAACTGCTGTTCGACACCCACCGCACATCGGGCGTGGTGGCCGACAAGCTGCGCGCCTTTGGCTGCGACGAGGTGGTCGAGGGCATCGGGCGCACCGGCGTGGTCGGCGTGATCAAGGGCAAGGCGCAGAGCTCGGGCAAGGTCATCGGGCTGCGCGCCGACATGGATGCGCTGCCGATCACTGAGAATACCGGGGTCGAGTACGCCTCGAAAACGCCGGGCGCGATGCATGCCTGCGGCCATGACGGCCATACCGCTATGCTGCTGGGCGCGGCGAAATACCTGTCGGAGACGCGCAATTTCGACGGCACCGTGGTGGTGATCTTTCAGCCCGCCGAAGAGGGCGGCGGCGGCGGCAAGGTCATGTGCGACGATGGCATGATGGACCGCTGGGGCATTCAGGAAGTCTATGGGATGCACAACTGGCCGGGCCAGCCTTTGGGCAGCTTCGCGATCCGGCCCGGCGCCTTCTTTGCGGCGACGGACGTATTCGAGGTCACCATCGAGGGGCGGGGCGGTCACGCCGCCAAGCCGCATGAGACGATCGACCCCACGGTGACCTCGGCGACCATCGTCACGGCGCTGCAAAGCATCGCCTCGCGCAATGCCGATCCGGTCAGCCAGATCGTCGTGTCGATCACCAGCTTTGTCACCTCGAGCCAGGCCTTCAACGTGATTCCCGCCCGCGTTACGTTGCGCGGCACCGTGCGCACCCTGTCGGCGGAGAACCGCGATCTTGCCGAGGAACGTATCAACCAGCTCTGCACCGGCATCGCTAGTGCCTATAATTGCAGCGCAAAGGTGGAGTACACCCGTAACTATCCCGTGATGGTGAATCACGACGAGCAGACCGCCTTTGCCGCCGAAGTGGCGCGCGAGGTGTCGGGTGATTGCGCCGATGCGCCGCTGATCATGGGCGGCGAGGATTTCGCCTTCATGCTCGAGGAGCGCCCCGGTGCCTACATCCTCGTCGGCAACGGCGACACCGCCATGGTGCATTCGCCCGAGTACAACTTCAACGACGAGGCGATTCCCGCCGGGTGTTCGTGGTGGGCCGGACTGGCGGAACGGCGGATGCCCGCCGCCTGACAATATCGTGAGCATCAGTGCTCGGATTGTTACATTTATTTTGTGATATGTAATGATCACTGACGAGTAGGGCGGGGCCATGTCTGGCCCCTCCTTTGGTTTGACAACAGGAAAGACGATATCATGCGCAAGCTGCTGATTGCCACGCTCGCTGCCGCCGTGCCTGCCACGATGGCCCTTGCCCAATCCGCCGAAGACACCGTGAAGGCGCGTCAGGGGTTCTTTCAGCTGATCAGCTTCGAGATGGGCGGGCTTGCCGCCATGGCCAAGGGCGATGTCGAGTACGACGCCGAGGCGGCCAGCGCCCATGCGGCGGATCTGTCGACGCTGATGTCGCTGCACATCGCCGATTACTTTGCACCAGAGACATCGAACGCCGATCTGCCGGGCAAGACCCGCGCGCAGCCGGTGATCTGGGAAGACATGGATGGCTTCATGGAAAAGGCCACGGCGCTGAACGCGGCGGTCGAAACCATGGCCGGGGCGGCCGGCAACGGGCTGGATGCGCTGCGCCCGGCGGTCGGTCAGCTTGGCGGTGCCTGCAAGGCCTGCCACGACGATTACCGCGCCAAGAGCTTCTGATCCCGTGAGCGCCGGAACCAAGGAGCCCTCCGGCGAGATGTGGGACCCGGTTGTCCGGGTTCTGCATTGGGCGCTGGTGTTGGCCTTCGCCACCGCTTGGGGGCTGGGGAAGTTCGGCCCGGCGCAGATGACGCTGCATTTTTACGCGGGCTACACGGTGGCGGCCATCGTGACGCTGCGGGTGATCTGGGGGCTGATCGGGCCGCGCACCGCCCGGTTTACGAGTTTTGTCAAAGGCCCGCGCGCCATCGCCGCCTATGCACGGCGCCTGCCCAATCGCGCGCCGTCACGGACGTGGGGGCACAACCCGGTGGGCGCGCTCTTCGTGGTCGGCGTGCTGGCGGTTCTGGCGATGCAGGTGCTGTCGGGGCTGTTTTCGGACCCCGAGGATTACATCAACGTCGGCCCGCTGGCGCAATATGTCAGCTACGAGACCACACAGAGGGCGCTGGCCCTGCACGAACCGCTGTCGACGCTGCTGCTGATCATGGTGGCGATCCACATCGGGGCCATCGTCTTTTACAAGCGCTGGAAGGGCGAAGACCTCGTGACCCCGATGATCACCGGTCGCCGATAAGCCATCCCTGCCGGAACGCGCAAGGATGGCACCCGGATGCGCTTTGCGCTAAACCCTGCGCAAGAGCAGCCCAAGGAGACCCGCGTGAGCCAACGCGCCAATATCATCTGCATCAAATGGGGCACCCTGTTCGGGCCGGAATACGTCAACCGGCTGTATTCCGGAGTGCGGCGCAACATGGCGCGTCCCGTGCGGTTTTTCTGCATGACCGAAGACGCGCAGGGCCTGCACCCGGATATCGAAGTGCTGCCATTGCCCACCGAACCCTTTGCCGAGCCGATGGCACAGGCGCTGGCTGTGGCAAATCGGCAGGGGGCGATGCGCAAGGTGTCGCTGTTTCGCCCCGGCCTCGTGCCCGATCTGGACGGGCCGTATCTGGGATTCGATCTGGATGTGGTGATCACCGGCAGCCTTGACGATATTCACGATCTTGCCCCCGGCACCGTTGCCATGCGCCACGACTGGACCGAAAAGCGCAAGGGTCGGCCCACCGGGCATGGCTCGGTGTTTCGCTTCGATCCGGCGCAACACGGGTTTCTCTACGAGGATCTCGCCGCCGATGCCTACAGGGAAGTCGAACAGGCGCGTGGATCGGAACAGCGCTACACCAGCCACAAGGCGATGGATCGCGGGGTGTTCACCTATATCCCCGAACCTTGGGTGGTCTCGTTCAAATATGATTGCAATCCATTTCCGGGCAACTGGCTGCATCCGCCGCGCCTGCCGCAGGATGCGCGCGTCGTCTGTTTCCACGGACGGCCCAAGATGAGCGACGCGCTGAGCGGCTGGAATGGTTCGCTGATCCGTCATTCCAAGCCTTGCGATTGGCTGCAAGACCACTGGATCGACCGCTCGCGGGCGGATCTCGGCTCGGAATGGGCCTGATGGTCTCGCCAAGGCTTGCCCCGGGGCCTTGGGGCAGGGTATGAGCGGGGCCACGAAAAATCACGTTATATCGACCGAGAAGAGGGCAGACAGCATGCGTCGTGTCGTTGTCACCGGGCTGGGGCTTGTATCGCCCCTCGCGGACGGAGTGGAAAAAAGCTGGGAACGCCTTCTCGACGGTCAGTCGGGCGCGGGCCCCATCAAGAATTTTGATACCGAGGGGCTGGTCACGACCTATGCCTGCGAGGTGCCGCTGGGCGAGGCCGAGGGCGAGTTCAACCCGGACCGTTATCTGGCGCCCAAGGAACAGCGCAAGATCGACACGTTCATCCTGTTTGGCCTTGCAGCCGCGCAGCAGGCTGTCGAGGATTCCGGCTGGATGCCGACAGAGCGCGAAGATCTGGACCGCACTGGCGTTCTGATCGGCTCTGGTATCGGCGGGCTGAATTCCATCGCCAATACCGCTGTCACCATGGAAAACAAGGGGCCGCGCCGGGTTTCGCCGTTCTTTGTGCCGGGCGCGCTGATCAACCTGATCTCGGGTCAGGTGTCGATCAAATACGGCTTCCGCGGCCCGAACCATTCGGTGGTCACCGCCTGTTCCACCGGCGCGCATGCCATCGGCGATGCCATGCGGCTGATCCGCTATGGCGATGCCGACGTGATGGTGGCAGGCGGGGCCGAGGCCGCGATCTGCCGCATCGGCATCGCCGGCTTCAACGCCTGCAAGGCGCTGTCGACCAAGCGCGCCGATGATCCGACCAAGGCCAGCCGCCCCTATGACGCTGATCGCGACGGGTTCGTGATGGGCGAGGGCGCAGGCATCGTGGTGCTCGAGGAATACGAGCATGCCAAGGCCCGCGGCGCCAAGATCTATGCCGAGGTGCTGGGCTATGGCATGTCGGGCGACGCCTATCACATCACCGCCCCGTCCGAGGATGGCGACGGAGCCGAACGCTCGATGCGCGCGGCGCTGAAATCGGCCAACCTTGCGCCGACGGATATCGATTACATCAACGCGCATGGCACCTCGACCATGGCCGACACCATCGAGCTGGGCGCCGTGGAACGCCTACTGGGCGATCACGCCGCCAGCGTCACCATGTCCTCGACCAAATCGGCCACCGGGCACCTTCTGGGCGCGGCGGGCGCGATCGAGGCGATCTTCTCGATCCTCGCGATCCGCGATCAGGTTGCACCGCCGACCATCAACCTCGACAACCCGGCGGTCGAGACCCCGATCGACCTTGCGCCCAACGCCAAGCGCGAGCGCAAGGTGCACTACGCCCTGTCCAATTCCTTTGGGTTCGGTGGCACCAACGCCAGCGTGATCTTCGGAAAGGTGGACTGAGCCATGTGGCGCAACATCGCCTCCAATGCGATGACCTTTCTCGTGGTCATCGTCTTCCTCTTCGGGGGCGTGCTGCTCTGGGCGCAGAACGAATACCGCACGGCGGGTCCTCTGGACGCGCCGATCTGTCTTCAGGTGCAGCGCGGCAGCAATTTCAACCGGGTGTCGGCTGATCTTGAAGATCAGGGCGCGATCACCTCGGGCACACTGTTCCGGCTTGGGGCGGATTACACCGACAAGACCGCGCTGTTGAAGGCCGGCTCGTATCTGGTGCCCGAAGGCGCGACCATGCCCGAGATCACCGACATCATCACCCGCGGCGGGGCTTCGACCTGCGGCACCGAGGTGGTCTATCGCATCGGCGTCACCAGCGCCGAAGTGCAGGTGCGCGAGCTTGACCCGGCGCAGGGCCGCTACGCCGAGGTTCTGGCCTTTGATCCCGCCGAAGACGCGCCCGCAGATTACGCGGCGTTTCGCGACGATGTCGGCACGCGCTTTCGTGTCGCGCTGGCCGAAGGCGTGACCAGCTGGCAGGTGGTCACCGAGCTGGGGCAGGTTGATATCCTTGAGGGCGAGGTTGCCGATCTGCCCGCCGAGGGCGCGCTTGCCCCCGACAGCTACGAGATCGCCAAGGGCGACAGTCGCGCCAGTGTCATCACCCGGATGCAGGACGCCCAGCAGCAGATCCTTGCCGAGGCATGGGCGAACCGCGCGCCGGGTCTGCCCTATGCCTCGCCCCAAGAGGCGCTGACCATGGCCTCGATCGTCGAGAAGGAAACCGGCGGTCCGGATGAACGCCCGCTGGTGGCCAGTGTCTTCGTCAACCGCATCGAGCGCGGCATGCGTCTGCAGACAGACCCGACGGTGATCTATGGCATCACCAAGGGCGAAGGCGTACTCGGGCGCGGCATCCGGCAGTCCGAACTGCGCCGCGAGACGCCCTACAACACCTATGTGATCGACGGCCTGCCACCGACCCCCATCGCCAACCCCGGTCGTCTGGCGATCGAGGCGGCGCTGAACCCGGCTGAGTCCGACTACCTCTACTTTGTCGCCAAGACGCTGGACCCGGCAGACGGGCATCTGTTCGCCGAAACGCTGGACGAACACAACCGCAACGTTGCCGCCTATCGCAGGCTTGAGGCCGAACGCGCCAACCAGTAGCCTCAGCGCAGAGCACCAAAAAATGAAAAGCCCCCGATGCGGAATGCGTCGGGGGCTTTTGTTTGTTCGGCGTGGCTTGCGCCTGTCACGCCTCCTTGGGGCGCAGCAGCAACCAGATCAGCGCGCTGCCTGCCAGCATCAGGAACGGCGCCATCGCCATGTTCACCGCCGCCCATCCAGCCTGCGGCGAGCCCCCCGTGCAGTTCATCAGCCCGCCCGAGGCGAGCGAGGCCATGGTCACCCCGCCGAACACCAGCAGATCGTTCAGGCCCTGCATCCGGCCCCGCTCTTCAGGGCGGTGGGCGCCGGCCAGCATGGTCGTTGCGCCGATGAAACCGAAGTTCCAGCCGATCCCCAGCAGCACAAGCGCGGCAAAAAACTGTTCCAGCTCGACCCCGGTCAGCGCCACGCCGCCCGCACTGGCGAGGATCACCAGCCCCAGCGCAATCACTTTTTCGACGCCAATGCGTGCGATGACATGGCCGGTGAAGAAGCTTGGCACATACATCGCCAGCACATGCGCGGTAACGACATTGGCGGCATCCGCGGTTTCAAACCCGCAGCCGACCACCGCAAGCGGCGACGAGGTCATCACGAGGTTCATCAGCGCATAGCTGACCATGGCGCAGATCACCGCCACGGCGATGCGCGGCGTGGCCAGCAGTTCGCGCCGCGAGCGGCCCTTGGGCGCGTCATGCGCCGGCACCGGCGGTTTGGGGATGCGCAGGAACAGGAACAGCGTGCTGCCAACCAGGTTCACCGCGATCACCGTCGCATAGGTGCCAAGGAAGGGAACGACAAAGGCATTGGCCGTCAGCTTCACCAGCTGTGGGCCGATGATCGCGGCGGCCAAACCGCCCGCCATGACATAGGAAATCGCCTTGGGCCGGAATGCCTCGCTGGCGGTATCAGCGGCGGCAAAGCGATAGAACCCCTGCGCTGACATGTAGATACCGGTCAGGAAGCTGCCCACAAGGAACAGTGGGAAGGATGCGATATACAGCGCATAAGCCCCGACAGCGCCGCCCAGTGCGCCGCCAAGCGTGCCCAGCATGAACCCGGCGCGGCGGCCGAATTTCTGCATGAACGCCGACACCGGGGTGGCCGCGCTCATCGAGCCGAGCACGATCAGCGAGATCGGCAGCGTGGCAAAGCAGGGGTTGGGGGCAAGGCTCTGCCCGGCAAGCCCGCCGATGGTAAAGATCATCGGCATCTGCGCGCCCAGCAGGGCCTGCGCCATGACCAGCACGATGACGTTGCGTTTGGCGAGGCTGTCTTGAGGCATGTCGGTCTTTCGGCGCAGGTTTCGGGTGGAGCTTGTGGTGTCCCCCGTGTCAGACTGGGGGCAACCCATTGCTTTGGCACCGGGATAAGTGCATTCAACACAAGATGAAAGGCTCACCGTGGTTGGACGGATCATCGAAAGCGATGCCTGTATCGCCGAAGGCGCAGCGTGGCTGGCCGAGGTTGAGCCGCGCTTTGCCCATGCCTTGTCGCTCACCGGGCCTTTGCCGCTGCGCCTGCGCCCCGACGGCTTTGCGCAGCTGCTCTCGGCGGTGGTCAGCCAGCAGGTCAGCGTCGCGTCGGCGCGGGCGATCTGGGCGCGGCTTGAAGCGGCGGGCATAACGCAGCCGGGGCCGGTGCTGGCCGCCTCGGACGAAGAGCTGCGCGCGCTGGGGCTGTCGCGGCAAAAGGCCAGCTACGCGCAGGCGCTGGCCGGCGCGGGCATTGATTTCGACGCGCTGCGCGCCGCGCCAACGGGCGAGGTCGTCAAGACGCTGGTGGCGGTCAAGGGCATTGGCATCTGGACTGCCGAGATCTACGCGATGTTCTCGCTGGGCCGGGCGGATGTGTTCGCGTCCGGAGATCTGGCCTTGCAGGAAGGGGCGCGGCTGCTGTTCGATCTACCCGAGCGGCCCAAGGACAAGGCCCTGCGCATCATGGCCGAATCGTGGTCGCCATGGAGGTCGGTTGCGGCGCGCGCGCTCTGGGCCTACTACCATGTGGCGAAGCAAAGAGAGGGCATTGCATGACGCGCGTTCTGACAGCTGGCCGCAAGGAGCCCGTTTCGGGCGAAATCCGTTCCTGCGTGGTCTTCCTGCATGGCTACGGGGCCAATGGGGCCGATCTTCTGGGGCTGGCCGATCCGCTGGGCGAACACCTGCCCGACACGCTGTTCGTCGCCCCGGACGCGCCCGAGGATTGCGCCGGCTCGCCAATGGGCTTCCAGTGGTTTCCGATCCCGTGGATCGACGGCTCCTCTGAAGAGGAATCGATGCAGGGCATGGCGCGCGCGGTCGAGGATCTGAACGCGTTCCTCGATGCGCTGATGGTCGACGAGGATTTGTTGCCCGAACAGGTCGCACTGTTCAGCTTTTCGCAGGGCACCATGCTGGCGCTGCATGTCGCGCCGCGGCGCGAGGATGAGTTTGCCGGTCTGGTGGCGTTTTCCGGTCGGCTGTTGCAGCCCGAACTGCTGGCGGACGAGGCTGTAAGCCGCCCGCCGGTGCTTTTGGTGCATGGCGATCAGGATGACGTGGTGCCGGTGGAATCCCTTCCGCAGGCGGCCGAAGCGCTTCAGGGCGCGGGCTGGAAAGAGGTCTTTGCCCATATCCAGAAGGGCACTGGCCATGGCATCGCGCCCGATGGGCTCAGCGTCGCGCTGGCTTTCATTCGTGACAAATGCGGGTTCTGAATGGGTGACGCTCTGGCAGCGCTGAAGGCCGGTTGTGGCGTTTCAGCGTTGCCAGAGCTTTTACTTGGCAGTCCATGCGTGGGGCAATGCCCCGGCATAGGGGCCGTGTCAGCCGTTGCCATGCCCGGTAAAGCGCGCCGCATCCGCAGCCGCACGGCGGATGGCGTTGGATTTATGCACCGTCTCCTGATATTCGGATTCCGGATCGCTGTCGTAGACCACGCCGCCGCCTGCCTGAATATACAGCTTTTCATCTTTCACGATGGCGGTGCGCAGAGCGATGCACATGTCCATGTCGCCGCCCGCGCTGAAATAGCCGACACCGCCGCCATAGACGCCGCGCTTTTCCGGCTCCAGCTCGTCGATGATTTCCATCGCGCGCACCTTGGGGGCGCCGGACACCGTTCCGGCGGGCATCCCGGCAAAGAAGGCCGACAGCGCGTCCTGATCATCGGCCAGCTCGCCCACCACGTTGGACACGATATGCATCACGTGGCTGTAGCGTTCGATGATGAACTTCTCGGTCGGGCGCACAGTGCCGATCTTGGACACCTTGCCAGTGTCGTTGCGGCCCAGATCGAGCAGCATCAGATGCTCGGCCAGCTCTTTCTTGTCGGCGAGAAGATCGGCCTCGAGGGCGCGGTCTTCCTCGGGGGTGGCGCCGCGCGGTCGGGTGCCAGCGATGGGGCGGATGGTGACCTCGCGGCCAAAGACCCGCACGAGGATTTCGGGCGAGGCACCGATGACCTGAAAGCCGCCGAAGTTGAAGTAGAACATGAAGGGCGACGGGTTGGTCCGGCGCAGGCTGCGATACAGCGCAAACGGCGGCAGCGGGAAATCCTGCGTCCAGCGCTGTGCGGGCACCACTTGAAAGATGTCGCCTTTACGTATGTAATCCTTGGCTTTTTCGACAGCAGCCTTGTAGCTTTCGCGGGTGAAATTCGACACCGGCTCGCCGATCTCGCGCGCCTCGCCCAGATCGCGGCTGGCCTGCGGCATGGCCCGTTCGAGATCGCGGACCGCGTCCATCACCCGTTCGGCGGCACGGGCATAGGCGGCGCGAGCGGACACGCCCTCGGACACCCATGCCGGGGCCACCACCGTCACCTCGCCCTTGACGCCATCGAGCACGGCAACCACCGAGGGACGCAGCATCAGCGCGTCGGGCAGGCCCAGCGGGTCGGGGTTCACGTCGGGCAGTTTTTCCACCAGCCGGATCATATCGTAACCGAGATAGCCGAACAGCCCGGCAGCGGCCTGCGGCAGATCATCCGGCAACTCGATACGGCTTTCGGCCAGCAGCGCGCGCAGGCTGGTCAGCGGGTCCTGATCGCAAGGCACAAAGGCCTCGGGGTCGAACCGCGCCTGCCGGTTGATCTGCGCGGCCTCACCATGGCATTTCCACACCGTGTCGGGCTTCATGCCGATGATGGAATAGCGCCCGCGCACCTCGCCGCCGGTCACCGATTCCAGCATGAAGGCATCCTTGGCAGCGCCCGTCAGCTTGAGCATCAGCGACACCGGCGTGTCGAGATCTGCCGCAAGACGCGCATAGACCACTTGGTTCTGACCGGCCTCGTAGCCGGGGGCGAATTCGTCGAAACTGGGAATGAGCGTGGCCATGAGCTTACCGGATATTCGTGAGCACGGCGTTGACCGCCGCCTGATCGACGTTGACGCCCGCGCGCTGCTGCACATCGGCGTTGA
Organism: Salipiger sp. 1_MG-2023; assembly: GCF_030547555.1. Taxonomy (NCBI): domain Bacteria; kingdom Pseudomonadati; phylum Pseudomonadota; class Alphaproteobacteria; order Rhodobacterales; family Roseobacteraceae; genus Salipiger; species Salipiger sp. 1_MG-2023. Next base: position 17,702 of record NZ_JAUOQN010000004.1, read on the forward strand.
AGGCGGAGAACAGGTCTTGCGCGACGGAATTGCCCGCCTGCTGGCGCAGGATCTGCGAGAGCATCTGCACCTGCGCGTCCTGCATGTCGACCGGGGTGACTTCGTCCAGCCGGATGACGACGGCGCCGTCATTGGCGGGCAGGGCGCGGGTCTCTCCGGGCTGCATCTCGAACAACGCGGCGATCACACTGGCGGCAAGGCCGTCGGGTTGGCTGTCGCGGCGCAGGCCGCTGCTGGTCTGGGTGCTCAGCCCCTCATCTTCGAAGCTGGCACCGCCTGCAATCGCCTCGGCCTTCACCTCGGCCTGCGCGGTGAGCGCCTCGGCGGCTTTCTCGGCGTCCCAAAGCTGGCGGACCTCGTCAGCCACATCGTCATAGGGGGCCGGTGCGGGCGGGTTGATGGCATCGACGCGCAGGGCGAACAAGCCGCCATCGCCCAGCCGTTCGATGGCCGGATAGTCGCCTTCGACTGCCTGCGCGGCGGCGGTGTTGAAGGCGCTGTATTGCGCCGGGCCGTCGCTGCTGCTGTCGGTCCAGTCGATCTGGCCAAGCTGCATGTCGGTGTCAGCGGCGAGCTCTTCCAGCGTCGCGCCGCCGGCCAATTCGTCATCCAGCGCCTGTGATTGCGCGTCGATGGCCTTGCGGGCCTCGTCCATGGCGACGCCGTCGCGCAGGGCATCGCGGGCCTCTTCGAAGCTGGTTTCCTGCGCCGGGAAAACCCCGTTCACCCGGTACAGCGCCGGGCCAAAAGGCGATGGTGCCGGGCCGACCACCTCGCCGGTCTGCGCGGAAAACACCGCATCGGCGGCCTCGCCCAGCTGCTCTGCGTCCTGATCGCCAAGGTCGGTGTCTTCGATCTGCAGGCCGCGGGTTTCGACCTCGTCTTCGAAGCTCGCCGCGCCAGAGGCGATGCGTTCGGCGGCGGCCTGCGCTTCGGCCTCGTTGCCATAGACCAGCCGTTCGACCAGACGCCGTTCGGGCATGTTGAATTCGGCGCGCCGTTCCTCATAGGTGGCGCGCAGCACGTCCTCGGTGATCTCGACGCTGTCGATGATCATCGACGGCGTGATCCATGCATAGGTAATCGCGTGGGTTTCGGGCAGGGTGAAGCGGTCGATGTTGGCATCGTACCAGTCTTTCAGCTGCGCCTCGGTCGGTTCGGGAATGCCGATGGTCAGCGCATCGCGGCCCAGCGTCGCCCATGTCAGGCTGCGGGTTTCGCCGGCGTAACCAAGCAGCGTGTCGATATAAGTGTCGGGCAGGGTGGTCCCGGCAAGGATCGCGCCTTGCAGGATCGAGCGGGCGGCATCGGCGCGCAGGCTGTCCTCGAACGCGCCTTCGTTCAGCCCGGCGTTGCTCAGCGCAAAGGCATAGGCATCGCGGTTGAAGCTGCCGTCGGGGCCGGAAAAGGCGTCGATGTCCTGCAGCGAACTGGCCACCTGCGCATCGCCCACCGACAGGCCGATCTGCAACGCCTCGTTGTCGAGCGCGGCGTTGCTCACCACGCGGGCCAGCACCTGCTGGGTCAGCCCCATTTGCCGCGCCTGTTCCAGCGTCACCGCCTGCCCGGATTGCTGCGAGAGCTGGCGCATCTCGCTGTCAAGCGCGCGGGCGTAATCGGTGCCCTTGATCGGGATGTCGCCCGCGGTTCCGATACGGTCGGTGGTGCCGGTGAAATTCACCGTGCCAAAGGCGCCGAAGCCGACAAAGGACGCGATCAGAACGCCCCAGACCGCATATTTTGTGATGCCGTTCTTGCGCGTCATGGTGCGTTTTCCCCGTATTGTCTGCCTTGGCCTCGTGGCGCCAGTGTCTAAGCCGCGCCGTCACTGCCCGCAAGGGGCCAGTCCAGCGCCGCAAGCCGGTCGAACAGCTCTTCGATGCCGCTTCGGTTCACATTGGCGTAGGCGATGCGAAGATGGCGCGCGCCGGTGGCGTCCCCGGCAGGCGTGAACATGGTGCCCGGCAGCACCAGAACACCGGCCTCTGGCACCAGCTTGGGGCCCAGTTCGTCGGAAGACATGGCAAACGGGTGTTCGAGATAGGCAAAATAGGCGCCAAGCCCCTTGAGCACCCAGCCCTTTTCCTCAAGCTTGGGCATGTTGTCGGCGATGGCGGCGCGGCGATCAAGGATCTCGTCGCGCTCGCCCGCGAGCCAGTGCGACAGGTTCTGCAGCCCCCAGAGCGCCGCGTGCTGGCCGAGCTGCGGCGCGCAGATCGCCACGGTGTCCTGAAATTTCTCGATCTCCTGCAACAGCGCCGGGTCGGCGATGATCGCGCCAACGCGGTGGCCGGTCAGGCGATAGGCCTTGGAAAAGCTGTAAAGCTGCACCAGCGTCTTGTCCGCACCCTTGCGATTGAGCAGGTCATGCGGCGCGCCGCTGCGGCTGTCGAAATCCTTGTAGGTTTCGTCGACGATCAGCTTCAGGCCCTTTTCCACCGCCAGATCGAACAGCGCGTTCAGCGTCTCGGCGGGGTATTCGACGCCGCCGGGGTTGTTGGGCGACACCAGCACGATGGCCTGCGTGCGTTCGGTGATCAGGGCGCGGGCGGTGTCGGCATCGGGGAGCAGCTGCTCATCGGTGGGCAGCGGGACGGTGGTCACGCCCTGCATGTCGAGCCACATCTTGTGATTGAAGTACCACGGCACCGGCAGCAGCACCTCGTCGCCATTGCCGCAGATCGCCGACAGGGTCGCGGCAAAGGCCTGATTGCAACCGGCGGTGATCGCGACCCGCTCTGGCGCGACCGGTGCGCCGTAATGGGCCGACCAGTTGGCGGCCAGCGCCTCGCGCAGGGCGGGCAGGCCAAGCACGGGGCCGTAAAGATGGGTTTCCGGCTTTTCCAGTGCCTCGGCCATGGCGCGACGCAGCGGTGCGGGCGGCGGGTCGATGGGGGCGGCCTGACTGACGTTGATCAGCGGGCGTTCGGGCGGGAAGGTGATGCCAGCAATCCAGCGCTTGGCCTCCGGCACGGGGGGCACAAAGGTCGATTGGGTGCTGCTGCTGTGGGTCATGATCTGTCCTGCCTCGAAATTTGCCGCACGCTAGCAGCGGCGGCGGGTAGGGGGAAGGGTCAGACTGCGGCCGCAAAGGCGCGGGCTGGTGGCTGTCAGTCTCGTGGACCGCGCAAGCGTTTCGCGGGGGCGCATCCTGTCGCAGCCCTTCGCCCGCCCGGGCACGCCTTGGCGACAGGCTGAAGGGCGCGCCGGAACAGAAAACCCCGCGCCTTGATCGGGCGCGGGGCAAAGTCGAGATCATCCTGGATCGGGCGCTCAGTCGCTGACGCCGCGATAGGGTTTGACGTATTGCAGCGCCATGTCCCACGGGAAAAAGATCCACGTGTCCTGACTGACCTCGGTGATGTAGCTGTCGACCATCGGCTTGCCCTTGGGCTTGGCATAGACCGTCGCCACATGCGCCTTGGGCAGATGCTTGCGCACCACTTCCAGCGTGCGCCCGGTGTCGACCAGATCATCGACGATCAGCACGCCGGTGCCGTCGCCCATCACTTCCATGTCGGGAAATTTGATGACCTTGGGCTCGCTTTGCGCCTGATGATTGTAGCTTTTCACCGAGATCGTATCGACAAGCCGGATGTCCAGCTCGCGCGCAACGATCATCGCCGGGGCCATGCCGCCGCGGGTGATGGCGACAACGGCGCGCCAGCCGCCATCCTCGGGGCCGTGACCCTGCATCCGCCAGGCCAGCGCCCGCGCGTCGCGGTGCAGCTGGTCCCAGCTGACGTGAAATCCTTTTTCATGCGGCAGGCGATCCAGATCCATGGCGTGTCTCCTCAGGCTTTGGTGATGTCCGGCGCGTCCACCGCCTTCATTCCGACCACGTGATACCCCGCATCGACGTGGTGAGTCTCGCCCGTCACACCGCTGCCCAGATCGGACAGCAGGTACAGCGCCGAGCCGCCGACATCGTCGATGGTCACGTTGCGCCGCAGGGGCGAGTTGTAGGCGTTCCAGTTCAGGATATAGCGGAAATCGCCGATGCCGCTGGCGGCCAGCGTCTTGATCGGCCCGGCAGAGATGGCGTTGACGCGGATGCCGTCCTTGCCCAGATCCTCGGCCAGATAGCGCACCGAGGCTTCCAGCGCCGCCTTGGCAACGCCCATGACGTTGTAATGGGGCATGATGCGTTCGGCGCCGTAATAGGTCAGCGTGATCGCCGAGCCGCCCTTGGTCATCATCTTCTCAGCACGCTGCATCACGGCGGTGAAGCTGTAGACCGAGATATCCATGGTCAGCGTGAAATTGTCGCGGCTGGTATCGACATAGCGCCCGCGCAGCTCGTTCTTGTCGGAAAAGCCGATGGCGTGGACGATGAAATCGATGTTGTCCCAGCGCTGCTTGATTCCGTCGAACAGCGCGTCGATCGACGCCTCGTCGCCTACGTCACAGGGCAGCACGAAATCCGATCCCAGTTGCGCGGCCAGCGGGCCGACCCGCTTTTTCAGCGCGTCCCCCTGATAGGAAAAGGCCAGCTCGGCACCAGCGGCGCTCAGCGCCTTGGCGATGCCCCATGCGATCGACTTGTCGTTTGCGAGGCCCATGATCAGGCCGCGCTTGCCCGCCATCAGAGTGTTTGACATTCCCATTCCCCAACCGGCATTGCTATGTTTCCGATCCCTTTAGACAAAGCCCGGCAGGGCTTCAAGGGCCGGGACTGTTGGCGCCCCACAGCAATGGAGATCATGATGTCTGACCGCACCGGAATATTCGCGGGGGACGACCCCTTTGCCATTGCCCGCAGCTGGCTGGCCGAGGCCGAAGCGAGCGAGCCGAATGATCCAAACGCCATCGCCCTGTCGACGGTCGATGCGCAGGGAATGCCCAACGCCCGCATGGTGCTGCTCAAGGATATCGAGGACGCGGCCTTTGTGTTCTACACGAATTACACCAGCGCTAAGGCACAAGAGATCGAACATGGCGGCAAGGCCGCCTTTGTCATGCATTGGAAATCGCTGCGCCGACAGATCCGGGTGCGCGGCACGGTCACCCGCGAAGACGGGCCGCAGGCGGATGCCTATTATGCCTCGCGCTCGCTGAAGTCGCGACTCGGGGCGTGGGCCTCGCAGCAAAGCCAGCCTTTGGCCTCGCGCGCGGCACTGATGGCAGAGGTCGCAAAGGTGACGGCGAGCCATGGCCCGATGCCCGCCCGTCCGCCTTTTTGGGGTGGATTCAGGATCGCCCCGGTTGAAATCGAGTTCTGGGCCGATGGCGCCTTCCGGTTGCATGACCGGTTTTGCTGGCGGCGCGAGAAAATATCTGACCCATGGTCTATAAAACGGCTTAATCCTTAGGCCAATGCTAAGATGACGCAAGGGCCACTATAAAAAACTGTACCATACATCTCTTGCATTTCATGTGCACACTATCGCAAGAGGGGGCGGGGATACGCGAACAAGAATAATGGAAATGCAGTTGAAACAGCACGATGATGAGGACCAGCACGTCCTCGGCAAAGTGAAGTGGTTTGATCCAGTTAAGGGATTCGGCTTCGTTATTGCCGATGCAGGGGGGCCGGATATCCTTTTGCATGCGAACGTTTTACGCAACTTTGGGCAGAGTTCCGTCGCAGACGGCGCCTGTATCGAAATCACGGTCCAGCGCACCGACAGGGGCGTGCAGGCCATTGAGGTCCTGAAGATCTCGCCGCCAGAAGCGCCGGAAGGATTGCCGCTTGCGGACTTCGAGGGAATCGATCCCGAGATCATGCGGGCCGCTCCGCTGGAACCGGCGCGGGTGAAATGGTTCGACAAGGCCAAGGGGTTTGGCTTTGCTAATATTTTCGGCTCTTCGGACGATATCTTCATTCACATCGAAGTGCTGCGCCGGTCAGGCCTTGCCGACCTTCAGGCTGGCGAGGCGCTGGCGCTTCGCAAGATTCCGGGCAAACGTGGCCTGATGGCAACCGAGGTCTGGGCATGGGAAGCCGCACTCTCCACTTCCTGACGCTGCTCGCGCTGCAGGCGGCCTCACCCGTCAGCGCTGCCGAGTGCCGCGACGATACGCTCTGGTTGCGCGGCGACTGGGGATCGGCGCGTTTTCACGTCTCTGTCGCGGATGATGCGGCCGAGCGTGCGCAGGGGCTGATGTATGTACAGAAAATGCCAAGCGCCACGGGGATGCTGTTTGCCTACGAGCGCGAACAGCCCGTATCCTTTTGGATGAAGAACACCTTCATTCCCCTCGATATGATCTTTGCCGATGCAAGCGGTCGGGTGACGCGGGTGCATTCCAACGCGGTGCCCCATGACGAGACCCCGATCCCCAGCGGAGCGCCGGTGCGCTACGTTCTCGAGATCAACGCGGGGCTGGCAAAGCAGATGGGCATTGCGCCCGGCAGCCAGATTCAACACCCGGCCATCGCCGATCCGGTCTGGCCGTGCGACTAAGACGCGTTTTCGCTCTTTTCAATCCCATGCCTCGCCTGTAAACGAGGCCCGTCGGGGCGTAGCGCAGCCTGGTAGCGCGTCTGTTTTGGGTACAGAAGGCCGTGAGTTCGAATCTCGCCGCCCCGACCATCTTCCTCAGCACCACATCTTTATCCGCTCCGCCGCGCTGACTCGTCGAGTCGCGTGGTTTTGCCGGTTTTTTGATCACGCGGCAGTGCTCCGCCTGCATGGGCCGGGCCGGGGCGAAAAAACGCCAATCCGCTGAGTTATCTTCAGGCAAGTTGTCAACATCTGTGGATAAACAACGCCGCTCGGCAGGTTTTCCCAAGGGAACAGGCCAGCCCGTCGCAGGGGGCTGATGTGGATAAGGCAAGAGCAACCCATAGCCCTAGTGGCACGGCTTTGGGTCAATACCAAATATATGTAAAAAGGGTCAAAAAATTCGTTGACCATTACCTTAGATTGAGGCCAGTTTGTGCAGACCCGAGGTCGCAACACAAGATGTAGTGGTCTTTGGCGGGGATAAACCGACACGACATAGCAGTGACAGACCGCGGCGAGGCGGCGACGAGGGCAGGGCAACTGCCATCGGCTGGTCGGGTGTTCCTACGCTTCGGGGGTGGTTTGAGCATATCTGAAGGCAGAGGCAGAGCGATGAAGATCGAGAGAAAATACACCCGGGCAGGTCAGGACGCCTATGCAGGGATCGAGTTCGTCACCACGAGCTCGGAGATCCGCAACCCGGATGGCAGCACTGTCTTCAAGCTCGACACGCTCGAGGTTCCCGCAAACTGGAGCCAGGTCGCTTCGGACGTCATCGCGCAGAAATATTTCCGCAAGGCGGGCGTGCCCACCGACCTGAAGAAGGTTGCGGAAAAGGGCGTGCCGCAGTTCCTGTGGCGCTCCGTCCCGGCCAACGCTGACACGCCGCGCACTGGCGAAACCTCGGCCAAGCAGGTGTTCGACCGGCTGGCAGGGGCATGGGCCTATTGGGGCTGGAAGGGCGGCTATTTCGGCTCCGAGGATGACGCCCGCACCTATTACGACGAAATGCGCCACATGCTGGCGGCGCAGGTCGCAGCGCCCAATTCGCCGCAGTGGTTCAACACCGGCCTGCACTGGGCCTATGGCATCGACGGCCCGTCGCAGGGGCACTTTTACGTCGACTACAAGACCGGCAAGCTGACCAAATCCAAATCCGCCTATGAACACCCGCAGCCGCACGCCTGCTTCATCCAGTCCGTCAGCGACGATCTGGTGAACGAGGGCGGCATCATGGATCTGTGGGTGCGCGAGGCGCGCCTGTTCAAATATGGCTCGGGCACCGGCACCAACTTCTCCAGCCTGCGCGCCGCGAACGAGCCGCTGTCGGGCGGCGGCAAGTCGTCGGGCCTGATGGGCTTTCTGAAGATCGGCGATCGCGCCGCGGGCTCGATCAAGTCGGGCGGCACCACGCGCCGCGCCGCCAAGATGGTGATCTGCGATGCCGACCACCCCGATATCGAGGAATTCATCAACTGGAAGGTCAAGGAAGAGCAGAAGGTTGCCAGCCTTGTCGCCGGGTCCAAGATGCACGAGCAGATGCTCAACGGTATCTTTGCCGCGATCCGCAACTGGGACGGTCTGGAATCGGATGCCTATGAGGCCAACGCCAACCTTGGGCTGAAAAAGGCCATCCGCGAGGCCAAGAAGGTGTCGATCCCCGAGACCTATATCAAGCGCGTGCTGGATTACGCGCGGCAGGGCTATGCCTCGATCGAATTCCCGACCTATGACACCGATTGGGATAGCGAAGCCTACGCCTCGGTTTCCGGCCAGAATTCCAACAACTCTATCCGCGTCACCGACGCTTTCCTCGACGCGGTCCGCAACGGCCAGCCGTGGGAGCTGATCCGCCGCACCGATGGCTCGGTTGCCAAGACCGTCGATGCCAAGGAGCTGTGGGAGCAGATCGGCCACGCGGCCTGGGCCTGCGCCGATCCGGGCATCCAGTTCCATGACACCGTCAACGCTTGGCACACCTGCCCCGAAGATGGCGCGATCCGCGGCAGCAACCCGTGCTCGGAATACATGTTCCTTGACGATACCGCCTGCAATCTTGCGTCGATGAACCTGCTGACCTTCCTGCAGGACGGGCGCTTTGACGCCGAAACCTACATGCATGCGACGCGGCTCTGGACGCTGACGCTGGAAATCTCGGTGCTGATGGCGCAGTTCCCGTCCAAGGAAATCGCGCAGCGCAGCTATGATTTCCGCACGCTGGGCCTTGGCTATGCCAATATCGGCGGCTTGCTGATGAACATGGGCCTTGGCTATGACAGCGACGAGGGCCGCGCCCTTGCCGGCGCGCTGAGCGCGATCATGACCGGCGTCGCCTATGCCACCTCGGCCGAGATCGCCGGAGAGCTGGGCGCATTCCCGGGCCATGAGCGTAACGCAGAGCACATGCTGCGCGTCATCCGCAACCATCGCACCGCCGCCTTCGGGCAAAGCGAGGGTTACGAGGGCCTCGCCGTCAAGCCGGTGCCGCTGGATATCGACAACTGCCCCGATCACAAGCTGGTCGAACTGGCCCAGACCAGCTGGGACGAGGCGCTGCGCCTTGGCGAAGCGCATGGTTATCGCAACGCTCAGGTGTCGGTCATCGCCCCCACGGGCACCATCGGCCTTGTGATGGATTGCGACACCACCGGCATCGAGCCCGATTTCGCGCTGGTGAAATTCAAGAAGCTCGCGGGCGGCGGTTACTTCAAGATCATCAACCGCTCGGTTCCCGGCGCGCTTGAAAAGCTGGGCTATGGCTCGGCGCAGATCGAAGAGATCGTGTCCTACGCCGTCGGTCACGGCAGCCTGGGCAATGCACCCGGCATCAATCACACCTCGCTGCGCAGCCGCGGCTTCGGCCAGACGCAGATTGAAAAGATCGAAGCCTCGCTGGCCACCGCCTTTGACATCCGCTTCGTGTTCAACCAGTGGACGCTGGGGGCCGAATTCTGCCGCGACGTGCTGAAGGTTCCGGCGGAAAAGCTCAACGATGCCAGCTTCGAGCTGCTGCGCCATCTTGGCTACAGCAAGGCCGAGATCGACGCCGCCAACGATCACGTTTGCGGCACCATGACGCTGGAAGGCGCGCCGCATCTGCGCCCCGAGCATATCGGCATCTTCGATTGCGCCAACGCCTGCGGCAAGAAGGGCAAGCGCTACCTGTCGGTCGAAAGCCACATCCACATGATGGCGGCGGCGCAGAGCTTTATCTCGGGCGCGATTTCCAAGACCATCAACATGCCCAACTCGGCGACGGTCGCGGATTGTCAGGCTGCTTACGAGCTGTCGTGGTCGCTTGGGGTCAAGGCCAACGCGCTGTACCGTGACGGATCGAAACTGTCGCAGCCGCTGGCCTCGGCGCTGATCGAAGACGATGACGATGCGCTAGAAATTCTGGAAACCGGCACGCCGCATGAAAAGGCGCAGGTCATCGCCGAAAAGATCGTCGAGAAGGTGGTCATCAAGGAGGTGGTCCGCGCCGGGCGTACCAAGATGCCCGAGCGCCGCAAGGGCTATACGCAAAAGGCGGTTGTCGGCGGTCACAAGGTCTATCTGCGCACCGGCGAATATCAGGACGGCGCGCTTGGCGAGATCTTCATCGACATGCACAAAGAAGGCGCGGGCTTCCGTGCGATGATGAACAACTTCGCCATCGCCGTGTCGGTCGGCCTGCAATATGGCGTGCCGCTCGAGGAATTCGTCGACGCCTTCACCTTCACGAAGTTCGAACCGGCGGGCATGGTGCAGGGCAATGACAGCATCAAGAACGCCACCTCGATCCTTGATTACATCTTCCGCGAACTGGCGGTGAGCTATCTGGATCGCACCGACCTTGCCCATGTCAAACCCTCCGGGGCGACCTTCGACGATCTGGGCCGCGGCGAGGAAGAGGGCGTCAACAACGTCAAGGAGCTGTCCGAAGGCACCGCGGCGCGCTCGCTTGAAATGCTCAAGCAAATCTCCTCGACCGGCTATCTGCGCAAGCGTCTGCCGCAGGAACTGGTGGTGCTGCAGGGCGGTCAGGCGACGATGACCGGCACCGGCGGTGCGATGGCGGTATCCGCACAAAGCAGCGTCGCCACGCTGACCGGGACTACCTCGGCCACCGCGATGGATGCGCGGGTCAAGGCCAAGATGCAGGGCTACGAGGGCGAGGCCTGCGGCGAATGCGGCAATTACACGCTGGTGCGCAATGGCACCTGCATGAAGTGCAACACCTGCGGCTCGACCTCGGGCTGTAGCTGACGGAACCACGAGGGCGGGGCGCCTTGAAGCGCCCTGTCTGCCTCCGGGACGGGTGCGCTCGTCCTGTCGCGGGCAAGGCAGCAGGCATGAAACAGTCCGGGCGGTAAACCATAAGCCTTGTCAGCGAACCTTCAGGGGCTCCCGTTCGGGGGCCCCTTTTTTCACTTGATGGTCAGGCGCAGGGTGAAATCCTCGAAGCCGTTGCTGCGCATCAGCGGCGAGACGTTGATCTGGTAGGGGCGGCGCTGCGTGACAAAGCTGTAATCGTCGCGGCAATCGGCCACGCCGACGATGGCGAAACAGGTATTCTGGCTGCCAAACAGCTGCACCCGCGCGGTCTGGCCCGCCCCGGAGCCAAAGCTGAAACACAGGGGCGCGCTGTCGGACACCCGGCCCGAGACCTCGCCCGACGAGGCGCCTCTGGCGAACTTGATCTCGTGACAGCTCTGAGCAAGCGCGCCTGTGGCGCACAGCCCGAAGGCAAGGGTTGCGGCAAGAAACGTCATGGCGCTGGTCTCCGCTGGGCTGATGGCTTCCGTAGGGGAAGTCTAGGCCGAGGGCGCTGCGCCTGTCCAGCTTCGGCGCAAGGGGTGGCCCAGCTGTTCCAGCCTGCGTCGCCCTTGCCTGATCCGCCGTGCCTGATTGTCCGGTTTGCTGAAATGCGGCGCGGATCGTGTCGAACAACCCCGAAACGCCTAGAGCGCGTGATCCTTCAGGGCCTTGCGGATCAGCTTGCCATTCGGGTTGCGCGGCATGGCATCGACGCGGACAAAGGCGCGCGGCTGCTTGTAACGGGCAAGACGCTCGGCGGCGCGGGCGCGCAGCGCCTCGTCCATGGGAGCGGCTGCAACATAAAAAGCGGCGATGACAAAGACGCCGGGCTTGATCTCGATATCGGTTACACCGATCTCGCTCAGGCCGGGAAGGCCTGCCAGCGCCGCCTCGACCTCCAGCGGCGAGACGCGATAGCCGCCCGCGTTCATCATGTCATCGCCGCGCCCAAGGTAGGTGATCGCGCCGTCCTTGGCCATGGCGCCGGTGTCGCCGCTGAAGAACCACTCGCCCGCGTATTTCGCAGCCGTATCTTCGGGCGCCCCGAGATAGCCTAGCATCAGGCCGGGATCGCTGCGATGGATCGCGATGCTGCCGGGGGTGTCGAAGGGCACCGGTGCATTATCCTCGCCCAGAATGGCGACGCGCCGACCGGGCTGCGGGCGCCCCAGCGTGCCCTCGGGGGCGCCGCGCCCCGGCGCTCCGGAAATCGGGGTCGAGCATTCCGACATGCCGTAGGCTTCAAAGATCTCGGTTCCGGTTCCCTCGCGCCAGTGATCGCGGATCGGCTGGGCCAGCTTTTCCCCAGCCGACAGCCCGTGCCGCAGCCTTGGAAGCGCTGGCATCGGGTACTTCAACATCTGCCGGTAAACCCCTGGCGCAGCGGCAAAGATCGTCGCATCATGGCGGTTCAGAAGCAGCGCCAGCTGCGCGGGGTCACTCCCGGCGGCGGGGATCAGCGCGGTGGCACCCCGCGTCCAGGGATCCATCAGGCCGGTGCCCAGCGTGTAGGTCCAGTTGAAGGCGCCCGCATGCAGCAGCCGGTCGCAAGAGCGCAGCCCGTACCAGCCATTCATCATCATCTGCCGCGCCCAGATGGCACGATGCGCATGGCCCACCGCGCGCGGCGCGCCCGAGGTACCCGAGGTGTAGATCACATAGGCCAACCGGTCCGGATCGCCCATGGCATAGTCGGCAGGGGGCAGATCGTGCCAAGGCTCATAGATTTCGGGTCCAAGCACTGGCAGGGCCGTTTCCGGGCAGGCGATGCCGTTGCCGCGCAGGATCGCCGCCGGTTTCAGCGTCGCGAGCATCGGCGCAACCTCGCGCGCGGTCAGCTGCGACGAGGTTGGCACCGGCACGATGCCAGCGGCGATTGCGCCAAGATAGGCGATCGGGAAATCGACTGTGTTTCCCAGCCGCATCAGCACGATGGCTCCGGGCTGCACACCGGCCCGCAGCAGCCCGCTGGCGGTGCCGCGTACCGCCGCGATCAGCCGGGCATAAGACCAGCTTTGCACAGCGGTGGGCGTGACCACGCTTAGCGCGATCTTGTCCGGACACGCCTGTCCGGCGCGCAGCACATGGGCGGCAAGGTTGAAGGGCGCGGGACAGGGCGCAAAGGCGCCGTCATCAAAGATCGAAACCATGGTCTTGGGGTAGGCCTCGCGCAGCAGCGTTGCAAGCAAAACGGCGCGGCCCTATAGCAATGCCATGACACGCGATCCAAAGACCCTCATCCGCCTTGCCCGCGAGACCGGCGAAGACACCGTGGCCGAGCCTCTCGATCTTGGGGCGCGGGTGCGCGAACTGCGCAAGGAACGCGACTGGACGCTGGAACAGGCGGCGCGACAGGCGGGGCTGGCCCGCTCGACCCTGTCCAAGATCGAGAACGGGCAGATGTCGCCCACCTATGATGCGCTCAAGAAGCTGGCGGTGGGGCTTGGCATCGGTGTGCCGCAACTGTTCTCGCCGCCGCGCAAGGATCAGGTGTCGGGGCGGATGGTCCACACCCGCGACGGTGAGGGGCTGCATCAGGCCACCGTCACCTACGAGCATGAATTGCTGGCGGAGACCCTGACCAAAAAGAAGATGCTGCCCTATCGCGCCCGCGTGCGGGCCCGCAGCATGGATGAATTCGACGGCTGGGTGCGCCACGATGGCGAGGAATTCCTGCTGGTGCTGACCGGCATCATCCGGCTTTACACCGAGTTCTACGAACCGGTCGAAATGCGCCGCGGCGACAGCGCCTATTACGACGCAAGCATGGGGCACAATGTCGTGTCGCTCAGTGCCGAGGACGCAACCATTCTCTGGGTCACGTCGCTCGGCTAGGCGTCAGGGCTCGGCGTTGCGGGCAAGGGCCACGACACGGGCAAGCTCGTCTTCGGCGCTTGAGCGTGTCAATTCCCGAGGCGTAACGCTCTGATCGGTGCAGCGGCGCATCAGATCGGGAAGATCCGATCCAGTTGGCGTCGCGATCACCGGAGCTTTGTCATGGCGAAAAAGTTCAAGAAGTCTGAGCATTGCAAGGTCCTCCCCAGGACAGAATGCCGTGAAATCGCGTCCGGGTCCATCATTGTCTGGACCCGACCGGTCGAACGGGCTTAGCCCGACATGCGCGAAAGCTGATAGGGCATCCGGTCGCCGAACAAGACATCCTCGACCTCTTCGCGTGCCTCGAAAAGCGTCAGGTCATTTTGCTCCGCAACCAGCTCTGCAAGGTATTCCAGACGGTCTGGCGGGGTAGACAAGAATTTGCGGTCAAGCCCCGGAAACCGCTGTTCGAGACGACGCGCTGCGCTGTCCCAATTGTTGGCGATATTGTTCCATTCCATGGCCTGTTTCCTCCCGGCGATTGGTCATGAGCGGAGAACGCGGGACGGGTGAGCAAGGTTCCGTCTGCACGTGCGCAGATTCTACCATAACGAGAGGCACCGATACAAAACACAATGCGGTCATTTTTCCGGCAGCAGACCTCTTGGTGCGAACCTGAGCACCAGCAGCAGGATCACCCCCATGGTGAGCAGGCGCATGTGCTGAACCGAGTCCAGCAGGTGGTTTCTGATCGCGGAGTCGTCCGCCATGCCGGCGGTGATCAGGCCCATCAACCACTGGCCCATCGGTTCGACCTGCACCCACAGGAACCAGATCAGAAAGCCGCCCAGAACCGCCCCAAGGTTGTTGCCCGAGCCGCCGACAATCACCATCACCCAGATCAGAAAGGTATAGCGCAGCGGCTGGTAGCTTGACGGCGTCAATTGCCCGTCCAGCGTGGTCATCATCGCGCCAGCGATCCCGCACAGCACGCTGCCAAGGATGAACACCTGAAGATGGCGGGCGGTGACATCCTTGCCCATCGCCTCGGCGGCTTCCTCGTTGTCGCGAATGGCGCGCATCATTCGCCCCCAAGGCGATTTCAGCGCCAGCTGCGCCAGCACCAGCACCGCGACCAGCACGGCGGTGAACAGCAGCGAATAGCCGACCTTGACATAAAGCGTCGAGGCGGTGGTGACATCCAGCCCCAGCCCGGCGGCGCGCTCGGCAAAGCCGGGGGTCTGTTGCAGGTCGATCTCATAGGGCAGGGGCCGGGGCAGGCCGATCACGTTCTTGACGCCGCGCGCCAGCCAGTCCTCGTTCTTGAGTACGGCGATGATGATCTCGGCAATGCCCAGCGTCGCGATGGCCAGATAATCGGACCGCAGCCCCAGCGCCGTCTTGCCGATCATCCATGCCACGCCCGCCGCCAGCAGCCCGCCCACCGGCCATGCCAGCAAGACCGGCAGGCCCAGCCCGCCAAGATAGCCGGTTGCGGCGGGATCGACCGACTCGATCGACGCTGTCGCCGGATCGAGCACCCAGCGGAACGCCACCAGCCCGACAAGGAGGATCGCCGCAACCGCAAGCCCGCGCCGCCGATGCGCCAGCCCGCGCCACGCCAGCGCCGCCAGCGTGATCACCGCCGCGCCAAGGATCAGCGCGGCGATGGCCCGCCCGCCGCCCGCCTCCCAAGCAGCGGGCACCGGCGCCACCGAGGTCAGCACCACCGCCAGCCCGCCCAGCGCCACAAAGCCCATGACCCCGACGTTGAACAGCCCCGCAAGGCCCCATTGCAGGTTGACCCCGAGCGACATGATCGCGCTCACCAGCCCCATGTTGAGGATGATCAGCGCCGAATTCCAGCTTTGCAGCACCCCGGTGCCAAGGATCAGCGCCGCCACCAGCGCAAACAGGCCAAGCGCTCTCATATGGATTTCCCCCGGAACAGGCCGGTCGGCCGAAACAGCAGCACGATGATCAAGATGACAAAGCTGACCGCGAACTTGTAATCGGTGCCCATCAGTTGCACGAGCCCGTCCGGCGCAAGCGAGGCGGGCAGCAGATAGCCCAGCACCTTCTTCCATGCATAGGTGAACAGCACCTCGGAAAAGGCGATGACAAAGCCGCCAGCGATGGCCCCGACGGGCGATCCGATGCCCCCCACGATGGCGCTGGCAAAGATTGGCAGCAGCAGTTGGAAATAGGTGAAGGGCTTGTAGCTTTTATCAAGCCCGTAGAGCGTGCCGGCCACCACCGCCAGCGCCGCGACGATGATCCATGTCACCCGCACCACGGTCTCGGGGTTGATGCCCGACAGCAGCGCCAGATCCTCGTTGTCGGAATAGGCGCGCATCGACTTGCCGGTGCGGGTGTGGTTGAGAAACCAGAACAGCAGCGCCACCACCAGCACGGCCACCACCACGGTGATCGCCTGCGTCGATTTCAGCGCCAGCCCCTCGTCCAGCCCCGACCAAGCCTTGAAATCGCGCGCCGAGATCAGGAACCGCTCGCCATCGGCAAAGCTCTGGTCATCCGGCCCGATGATGAACCGCGTGATACCGTTGTAGACGAACATCACCCCCATGGACACGATCACAAGGATCACCGGCTTGGCCTTCTGTGCGCGGTAGAAGCGATAGACCATCCGATCGGTCAGCAGCAGCAGTGCCGCCGCGCCGAGGATGCCGAACGGGATCGCCAGCAAGGCGGTTGGCAGCGGCCCAAGGCCGATCCCCAGCGCTTGCAGCCCCCATGTGGCAAAGATCGTCACCATGGTGCCAAACGCCATGGTGTCGCCATGGGCAAAATTGGAAAACCGCAGGATCGCATAGATCAGCGTCACCCCAAGCGCCCCCAGCGCCAGCTGGCTGCCATAGGCCAGCGCCGGGATCAGCACGAAATTCGCCAGCGCGACCAGCGCATTCAGCAGATCCATCCGCTGCCCCCTTCAGGCCCGCCCGGGCCGGTCAACCTTGTCAAACCACACATTTGTTCAACCACCAAGGAAACTGCGCCGCACCTGCGGATCGTCCAGCAATTCGCGCCCGGTGCCGGTATGGGCATTCGCCCCCTGCACCAGAACATAGCCCTTGTCCGCGATTTCCAGCGCCTGCCGGGCGTTCTGCTCCACCATCAGCACCGACAGCCCGCTGCGGGCCACCTCGATGATCCGGTCGAACAGCTCATCCATCACGATGGGCGATACGCCAGCGGTCGGCTCGTCCAGCATCAGCACCTTGGGCTGGGTCATCAGCGCCCGCCCGACGGCTACCTGCTGGCGTTGCCCGCCGGACAGCTCGCCCGCCGCCTGCCGCCGTTTGTCACGAAGGATCGGGAACAGCTCGTACACCTGTTCCAGCGTGTCGCGGAAATCGTCTTTGCGGATGAACGCGCCCATCTCAAGGTTCTCCTCGACGCTGAGCGAGGCAAAGATGTTGTGGGTCTGCGGCACAAATCCCATGCCCTTGCGCACCCGCGCCTGCGGGCTCAGCGCGGTAATATCCTCTCCGTCCAGCCGCACCGATTCTTCGCGCAGGTTGAGCATCCCGAAAACCGCCTTCATCGCCGTCGACTTGCCCGCACCATTGGGGCCGACAATGACCGCGATCTCGCCGCGCTCTACCGCAATGGTGCAGGCGTGCAGAATATCCGCGCCGCGCCCGTAGCCGCCGGTCATCGCCTCGCCGATCAGAAACGGCCCGCCCGGCGCCGCCCGCTCGTGGCCGCCCCGCACCGGGCGCGCCTCGCCCATCCCCGCAGGATTGCCGATCGACAGATCCCGGTTGCCCCGGTCATCAAATCTCATGCGCCGCGCCCCGGTTTCTTCTGGCCCCAAATATCCCGGGGGGCCCGAAGGGCGGGGGCTGCGCCCCCTCCGACATTGCCACTCACGCCAGCGCCTCCCTGTTCTTGAGCCCTGTGCCAAGATACGCCTCGATCACCGCCTCATTGGCTTTGATCTCGTCAATGCTGCCCTCGGCCAGCTTGCGCCCTTCGGCCATCACGATCACCGATCCGCAGATCTTGCCAATGAAATCCATATCGTGCTCGATAACGCAGAACGTATAGCCGCGCTCGCGGTTCAGCCGTAAAATAGTGTCGGCGATGGTCATCAGCAGCGTGCGGTTCACCCCGGCGCCGACCTCGTCCAGAAACACGATCTTGGCGTCCACCATCATCGTCCGACCCAGCTCGAGCAGCTTTTTCTGCCCGCCCGACAGATTGCCGGCCTTCTCATTCTTCAGATGCGAGATTGTCAGGAACTCAAGCACCTCATCGGCTTTCTTCAACAGGGCGGCCTCTTCCTGCGCGATCCGCCCGCGCCCGAACCACGCGTTCCACAGCGTTTCGCCCGCCTGATTGCCGGGCACCATCATCAGGTTCTCGCGGCAGCTCAGGGATGAAAACTCATGCGCGATCTGAAAGGTGCGCAGCAGCCCCTTGTGAAACAGCTCGTGCGGCGGCAGGCCGGTGATGTCCTCGCCGTCCATGAACACCCGCCCCGAGGTTGGCGGCAGCGCGCCCGCGATGACGTTGAACAGCGTGGATTTTCCGGCGCCGTTCGGCCCCACCAGCCCGGTGATCGCCCCTTTGGCAATCTCGAGCGATGCGCCGTCTACGGCACGAAAACCGCCGAAATGGCGGTGCAGGGTCTCGACCCGGATCAATACGATACTCCCCAACGGCGCTCTTGTCGGCGCCTGTCTGCGATCATGGCACCAGCCCGGAGCCTCTCGCTCCGGGCCGGGCTTAATATCATTGCGCCTGCGGCATCACTTGAACGAGACGGTCGAAAACGCCCCGTCCTTGATCTCGTAATACCGATAGCTGCCCGCCGCTTCGCCCGCGCCGACCAGCTCGACATTGGTCGCGCCGACGTAATCCACCTCGCCGCCATCCGCGATGATCTCCATCGCCTTGCCAAGCTCGCCGGGCAGGATCGGCTCACCGGGCGCATTCGCCACATCCAGCAGATTGGCTGCAACCGCCGCCGAAGACGGCTCGCCGCCCTTCATCATCGCCAGCGCAATCAGCGCCGCCGCGTCATAGCTTTCGCGGGTATACGAGCTTTCGGCGGTCACGCCCGCAGCCGTTGCCAACTCGGAAAACGCCGTTGCACCATCGCCCTCGGCCCAGGGAATCGAGCCGAAGCTGCCGTCGATGTCATTGCCCAGATCGGCCAGAAGCGCGTCGGAATACATGCCGTCACCCATGGCGAAAGTGTCGAACGCCCCGCTGTCCAGCGCCGCCTGAATGATGCCCTTGCCGCCCGCGTCGGAGTAGCCGAGCACGACCAGGACCTCGCCGCCGGCGGATGCCAGTGCGCCGATCTCGGCGCTGTAATCGCCCTTGCCATCCTCATGCGGCGCGGTGAGGGTGATCGCCCCGCCCACTGCCTGAAACGCTGCGTCGAAACTGTCGGCGAAGCCCTTGCCGTAATCGTTGTTGGTGTAGGTCACAGCAACCGAGGTGATGCCGCGCTCGGTCAGGATGTCGGCGAGAACCTCGCCCTGCCGCGCATCCGAGGGCGCGGTGCGAAAGAACAACCCGTTGTCTTCGACGTTCGACAGCGCCGGAGAGGTCGCCGAGGGCGAAACCATCGGCACGCCGTTGGGCATCGCCACATTGCTCAGGACCGCGCCGGTCACGCCCGAGCAATCGGCGCCCATGATCGCCACCACGCCATCGGTGGTCACCAGACGCTCGGCCGCGGCGGTCGCGGCGGCGGCGTCGATGCAGGTGCTGTCGGCCCGAACGGGCACAAGGGTCACGCCCTCGAGGAACTTGCCGCTGTCATTGACTTCGCTCAGCGCCAGCTCGGCGCTTGCGGCCATCGCCGGTGCCAGGGACTCGATAGGGCCGGTGAACCCGACGATGACGCCGATCTTGGCGTCTTCCGCTTGCACAGCCCCTGTTGCGAGCAGTGATGCGGCAGATGCCAGAAGCCACTTTTTCATGGAAGACTCTCCCTTGCTGGATCCCGTTGGATCTCGATTGCAAAGCGAATCCTAGCTTTCGGTTTGCTGAATGTGAAGAGGCCCGATCAGCCCCCGATCACTCCTTGGCCGAGCTGCTGCCGCGCTCGCGGTAGGGGGTGGTCGCGTATTGCGCGCGGTAGCATTTGGAAAAATGCGACGGGCTGGCAAAACCGCAGGCCAGCGCGACATTGATCACGCTCATATCAGTCTGCATCAACAGGTTGCGCGCCTTTTGCAGGCGCAGTTCCATGTAATAGCGCTTGGGCGAGCGGTCGAGATAGCGCCGGAACAGCCGTTCCAGCTGGCGCGTCGACATGCCGACCTGCCCCGCCAGAAGCGCCGGCGAGATCGGCTCTTCGATGGCGGCTTCCATCTTCTTGATGACCTCTCCCAGTTTGGGGTGGCGCACCCCGATGCGGGTCGGGGTCGACAGGCGCTGGGTGTCTCGGTCGGTGCGGATGGCGGAATAGATCAGCTGGTCGGCAACCGCGTTGGCCAGATCCTCGCCATGCTGATCCGCGACCAGCTTCAGCATCAGATCAATCGACGAGATGCCCCCGGCGGTCGACATCCGGTTGCCATCGATCACAAAGACCGACTTGGTCAGACTCACCTCGGGGAATTCCTCTTCGAAGCCGTCGTGGTTTTCCCAGTGGATGGTGGCGCGCTTGCCGTCCATCAGCCCGGCTTCGGCCAGCGCCCAGCTTGCGGTGCACAGCCCGCCCACCACCGGCCCCTTGCGCGCCTCGCGCCGCAGCCAGTTCAGCAGGCGTTTTGTCGTCGCCGATACGATGTCGATGCCGCCGCAGAGCATCACCGTATCGGCGCGGCTTACCTCGGGCAGATCGCCGTCAAGCTCGAACACCGTGCCCGCCGAACAGCGCACCATGCCGCCGCCATCGCCGACGATGCGCCACTCGTAGAGCGGTTTGCCGCTCATGCGGTTGGCAAGGCGCAGCGCCTCGAGCGCGGCGGAAAAGCTCAGCAAGGTGAACTCTGGCAGCAGCACAAAGATGAAACGGCGCGTCCGGTCCGATGCGTCTGGCCTTGCGTCGGCCTGCGATTGCGCCATCCCGACCTCGTTTTCCTGTCGATATTTCATGGTGTTCCGACGCGCTGTTGCGGAATGGGCGCTCGTCGGTCCGGTCCAGATGCTCAGACAAGGACTGGGGCGTCAAGCCATGCGCGTCATTTGCTATGGCTTTGCCCCGGCACATTCGCTATAGGCGCTGCACGTTTTCGCTAACGGAGACCGAACGGGAGAGAAGCCATGAGCGAGTGGGACAAATCCAGCTGGAGAACCAAGCCCCGCATCCAGATGCCTGATTATCAGGATCAGGAGGCGCTGGAGCGTGTCGAGGCGCAGCTGTCGAAGTATCCGCCGCTGGTGTTTGCGGGCGAGGCGCGCAAGCTGCGGGCCGAGCTTGGCAAGGCGTCGCGCGGCGAGGCGTTCGTGTTGCAGGGCGGCGATTGCGCCGAAGCCTTCGACCAGTTCACCGGCACCGCGATCCGCGACACGTTCAAGGTGATGCTGCAGATGGCGATGGTGCTGACCTTTGGTGCCAAGGTGCCGGTGGTCAAGGTTGGCCGCATGGCGGGGCAATTCGCCAAGCCGCGCTCGGCGCCCACCGAAACCGTCGACGGCGTCGAGCTGCCCAGCTTCCGCGGTGACATCATCAACGAGCTGGCCTTCACCGCCGAGGCGCGTCGGCCCGATCCGCAGAAAATGCTTCAGGCCTACACACAGGCGGCGGCGACGCTGAACCTGATCCGCGCCTTCAGCACCGGGGGTTATGCCGATGTGCATCAGGTGCACCAGTGGACCCTTGGGTTCACCGAAGGCGAGAAGGCCGCGCGCTACCGCGAGATGGCGACCCGCATCGGCGACACGCTTGATTTCATGCGAGCGGCGGGCATTGACAGCCACCGCTCGGCGGCGCTGCATCAGGTGAACTTCTACACCAGCCATGAATCGCTGCTGCTGGAATACGAAGAGGCGCTGACCCGCGTCGATTCCACCTCCGGCAAATGGCTGGCTGGCTCGGGCCACATGATCTGGATCGGCGATCGCACCCGGCAGCCGGACGGCGCGCATGTGGAATTCGCCCGCGGCGTGATGAACCCGATCGGCCTGAAATGCGGCCCCTCGATGACGCCCGAAGACCTCAAGGTGCTGATGGCCAAGCTCAACCCGCTCAACGATCCGGGCCGGTTGACGCTGATCACCCGCTTTGGCGCTGGCAAGGTGGCCGAACATCTGCCGCGCCTGATCGAGACGGTGCGCAGTGAAGGTGCCAACGTGCTGTGGGTCTGCGATCCGATGCATGGCAACACCGTCAAGTCGGCCTCGGGCTACAAGACCCGGCCGTTTGACAAGGTGCTGTCCGAAGTGCGCGAGTTCTTTGCGGTGCACAAGGATCACGGCACCATTCCCGGCGGCGTGCATTTCGAGATGACCGGTCAGGACGTGACCGAATGCACCGGCGGCGTCTATGCCGTATCCGACGAGAACCTGAGCGATCGCTACCACACCGCCTGCGATCCGCGCCTGAACGCGTCGCAATCGCTGGAACTGGCATTCCTCGTGGCCGAAGAGCTGACCCAGCTGGGCCAGCGCCCGGCCGAGGTTGCTGCGGTCTGACCGCCACGGTTCAGGGCAAAGACCAGCGGCGCTCCGACAGGGGCGCCGTTTTGCGTTTGTGGTGCCTGCGCGAAACCTCGCGAGGCAGCATTGCAGTGCGGAACCCTTTGGCTGCCCCTGCGTAATACCTGCAGGAACCACTCAGCCGGAGGTACTGCCGCTCATGGGCCGCATCCTGATGAAGACCAAACTTGGCGTCGCCATTGCTGCGGGGGCGATTGCCGCCACCCAGTCGGGGGCGCAGGGCGAGCTGTTTCGCGCGTTGCCGCATGACATGCGCGATCTTGGCGAACTGCGCTGGCAGTACCGCCCGGTGCTGTTGTTCGCTCCGTCAAGTGACGATCCGACCTATATGCGCCAGATGGCGCTGTTCGACGCCGCGCGTGCCGCGCTTGCCGAGCGCGACATCGTGGTGCTGAGCGACACCGAGCCGAAAGCCGCCTCATATCTGCGGCAGGGGTTTCAGCCGGGCGGGTTCAGGCTGGTTTTGGTGGGCAAGGATGGCGGCGTGAAGCTGGAACAGACCGAGGTTCTGCCGCCCGACGCGCTGTTTGCGGTGATCGACCGGATGCCGATGCGCCAGCGCGAGATGACCGACTGACGCGCCAAAGCAAAGGGGCGGGCCCAAAGACCCGCCCCCAAATGCCCCCGAAAAACGCCTGTCAGGCGATCTCAGATTCCTGCGACTCCTCTCCGAAATCTGCCGGAGACAACAGCGCCAGCTGGTCCGCAGCCCAGTGCTGGGTGTCGCGCTTTTCAACCGACGTGCGCAGCAGCGCGATGCGGGCGCGGCGTTCCTCTTCAGGCATGTCGAGCGCCATGTCGATGGCGTAATCCATCGACCGGGTCGAGAACGGATTGGCCAGCACCGCGGCCCCCATCTCGACCGCCGCACCGGCGAATTCTGACAGAACCACAACGCCATCACCGTCGGTGCGCGCCGCGACATATTCCTTGCACACAAGGTTCATCCCGTCGGCCAGCGGTGTGATCCACGCCACGTCGGCCACCTGATACCACGCCACCAGCTCGTCGAACGGAACCGCCCGGCTGATCAATGCAACGGGTTGAAAGGTGAAGGTGCCAAAGCGCCCGTTGATCCGGCCCGCGATCTCTTCGAGCTCTTTCTGGATCGGCTCGTAAACCGTCATGGCGCGGTTGGCAGGCACCGACACATGCAGCAGGCGCACGACGCCGCGCAGATCGGGACGCCGTTCCAGCAGGCGTTCAAAGGCCAGAAGCTGGTCGGCGCCGCCCTTGGTGTAATCGGTCCGCCCGACAGACAGCAGCACACGGGTGTCGCCGATTTCGCCGCGGAACCGTTCGGCCAGCTTTGCGGTGGTGTCGGATTCCGCGAGCCTCTTGATATAGTCGACATCAACGCCAACAGGCGTCACGCCCAGTTGCACGGTGCGCTCTTCGGTACGGATTTCGGTGGGCACGGTGCGGTCCGACAGGGCAGACCCCTCCGAGATCATGTCCGGCTCCACCGGCTTACGCGGCACGTTGCCGACATCATGAACCGAGCGCACGCAGCTGACGAAATTCGACGCATAGCGCGGAATGTGAAAGCCGACCACGTCGCAGGCCAGCAGCGAGTCGATGATCTCGCCGCGCCACGGCAGCACGTTGAACATGTCGGCCGCTGGGAAGGGTGTGTGATGATAGAAGGAAATCCGCACATCGGGGCGCATCTGCCGCAGATAGCCGGGCACCAGCCACAGGTTGTAGTCATGCACCCAGACCGACGCACCGGGGGCGGCCTCGGCGGCGGCGGCCTCGGCAAAGGCCCAGTTGACCTCCTTGAAGGTCGGCCAGTCGACCGGGTCGTAATTGTACTTTTCCTTGAAGCCGTGAAGGATCGGCCAGAAGGCTTCTTTCGAGGTCACGTGATAGAAGCTTTTCACCTGCGCCCCGGTGAGCGGCAGGCGATACACGGTGTATTTGCCGAAGCTGTCCTCGATGTTGATCACCCGATCGAAGCCGGGGTTCGAGGTATCCTCGGCTTCTTTCCAAGCGACCCAGGCGGCATTATCGACTTTGCCGAAGAAACTTTTCAGTGTCGGAACAATGCCGTTCGGGCTTTTGTTCGCGCGATACTCGATGGTGCCGTCAACTTCGACTTCTTCGTAGGGCTGGCGGTGGTAGACGATGACCAGTTCACTGGGCATGGGTTACACTCCTTCCGGAAGGTCGTGCAGATTGAAGACGTCGACCGCTTCGAGAATGCCCGCAGCTCCGATCGCCTTGGCGGTGTGGACTTGCGGCAGGCCGGCGACCTGATCGAGCAGCGCCTGTTCGGCGCCGCCAACGGCAACCGCGCGCAACCCGCATTGCAGCATCGACAGATCATTGAGCGTGTCGCCCGCGGCCAGCACCCGGTTTTCTTCGATCCCAAGGTGGGTTACGAGGCGGCGCAAGGACGGGCCCTTGGAAATGCCGCGCGGCAGCACGTCGAAATAGCGGTTGTCCGACACCAGCACGTCATGGCCAAGCTCTTGCACCTTGGCGTGGGCGCTTTCATCGAAGCTGCCAAGATCGAGGTCATAGCTGACGCGGTAGCGGAATTCGGTCTGTTGCAGGGTCAGGCCGGGGTGGCCGTTCAGCGCGGCGCGCACGGTATCGCCAGCGCTGCCCCATGTCTCGGCGATCTCGACCTCGAGAGGTTCGATGGGATGGATCTTGCCATCCTCGACGCGGGCGATGGTGGTGCCGACATCGCCGACGACATATTCCGGCCAAGGCACACCGCCGTCGCAAAGCTCGCCGATGAATTTCGGATCGCGGCCGGTGACGAAGATCAGGCCGATGGTCTGCCGGTTGGCTTCGATCCAGTCGTAAAGACGGGCACGATCCTGTTCGGAGCCGCCAAGAAAGGTGCCGTCAAGATCGGTGGCAAGCACAAAGCGGCAGCCTGCGATGTCGCGGCCGTGGGGGTGATCAAAGCTCATGCGGGGTCTCCTTCGTGAGGGTGAAGGGTGATATCAAGCGCGCGCGGCTCACCCTCGATCGGGCGGGACCAGAGCGCCTGAAAGGTCTCGGACAGCGGCGCGCCCTCGTAAAGAATGGCGTGGACGGATTCGCAGATCGGCATTTCAACCCCGACCCGGCGGGCCAGATCGACCACCGACACCGCGTTGACTTCGCCCTCGACCACCGTGGCCTTGCCGCCAAAGCATTCGGCGCGCGGGATGCCCTTGCCAAGCTGGGTGCCCAGCGACATGTTGCGCGAAGTGCTCGACGAACAGGTCAGGGTCAGATCGCCAGCGCCTGACAAGCCGGTGACAGTTTCTCTTTTTCCACCAAGGGCTTCGGCAAGAACCTTCATCTCGTCCATACCGCGGGTGATCAGCGCGGCGCGGGTGTTTTCGGCAAAGCCAGCGCCGGTCATCATGCCGCAGGCGATGGCGATGACATTCTTCACCGCGCCGCCGACCTCGACGCCGACAAGATCATCGGACACATAGGGGCGGAAGGCCTGCGTTTGCATGGTCAGCGCGAGACGCGCGGCGGGGGCACGTTCCGGCGCGATGCGATCGTGATGACGGAAGTTGAAGGCCACGGTGGCGGCGGTGGGATGCCCAAGCGCTGTTTCATGGGCAAAGGTCGGGCCGGAAATGGCGCCCACGGGGTGACCGGGCAGCTCTTCTTCGACCACATGGCTCAGCAGATAGCCGGTGCCACGTTCGATGCCCTTGCAGCACAGCGCAATCGGAATGCCTTCGGGCAGCCACGGGCGCATGGCGCGCGCCACGTCCCGCAAGGTGTGCGATGGCGTCACGAGCAGAACCGCCTCGGCGCCATCAAGTGCTTCGGACAGGTCCGAGGTTGCCTTCAATGTTGCGGGCAGCTTGATACCGGGAAGGTGGTCGACGTTCTCGCCAGCGGTTCGAATGGCGTCAGCAAGCGCTTCTCGACGCCCCCACAGGCGCGTGTCGCATCCGGCGGTCGCTGCGACGGTCGCCAGGGCTGTGCCCCAGCTGCCCATGCCGATAACGGCAAGACGGGCATAAGGTTCAGCGCGTTTGGGCAGGTTGCCGTTGGCGCGCGCGGGCGGGATGTTCAATCTCAGTCCGTCCATAATAATGTGCCGTGACCTTCGGGGCGAAGGCGGCAGGCCGATTGGCTCACTCCATGTTGTCTCGATTTGATAACGCGACACTATGGAATTGGTTCCCGCGCGCCAAGTCGCGCGCTGTGGTTTTCCGAGCATCGGCCACCCGAACGCCATTGGCAAATGGATTGGGCGACTCCTGTGGGTATTTGCCTGAATAATAAGCGAATGACGGATGTTTTCGCTGAAAGACAACAATTTTCCACAATCATGTTTCGCATGATGTAACGTGGGCGTGCGGCCTGCCACGATCGTGGGCCGCAACTTTTCAAAGGTTTGTGCGCGGAACCTTGCGGTCCGGCACGCGTTTTATTGACGTTATTTTGATAGGGCATACACTCTTACACAAATGCCGCGATGCAGCGTGCGTTTGACAGTGTGCCCAACCTATCGACAAGGAGAGCCCGTCGTGAACACATCCAGCCCCAAGGTCAGCCAGAAAGTCCGCACCGCGATCTTCCCGGTTGCCGGACTTGGAACCCGCTTCCTTCCGGCCACCAAGGCAACGCCGAAAGAGCTGCTTCCCGTGCTCGACAAGCCGCTTCTTCAATTCGCGATGGACGAGGCCCGCGATGCCGGGATCGAACGTATGATCTTTGTGTCGCACCCGTCCAAGAGCGCCATCGAACGCTACGTGCATCATGACGAGGAACTGTGCGACGCGCTGCGCTCCAAGGGCAAGCACGGCATTGCCGATCGTCTTGGCAAAGATGCCATCGACCCGGTTGCCGAGCAGGCGCATTTCGTGATGCAGCCCACGCCGCTTGGGCTTGGTCACGCGGTTCTGTGTGCGGTGGATGAGGTTCTGCCGGGGCCGGTTGCGGTGATCCTGCCGGATGACCTGATTGTCGGGCAAAAGGGCTGCCTGCGTGAAATGATCGAAGCTTATGAGACCGGCGTCGCCGGGCATATGGTGGCGACCATGGAAGTCAGCCGCGATGAGGTCAGCGCTTACGGTGTGCTCGACCCTGATGGCGACGTTGAAGGCCAGTGCATGACAGCCCGTGGCATGGTGGAAAAACCCGACGCCGATGCCGCGCCCTCGCTGCAGGCGGTTGTGGGGCGCTACATTCTTGATGCGTCGATCTTTGACGATCTGCGCCAGCAGGACCCGGGGCTAGGCGGCGAGATCCAGCTGACCGATGCCATCGCCAAGGGCATCGAGCGCGTTGGTCTGTGCGGCTTCCGGTTCAGCGGTCAGCGCTTTGACTGCGGATCGAAGGCGGGAATGCTGCGCGCAACGCTTGCCTTTGCAGGCCGCCACGACGAGTTCCGGTCGATCCTCGAAGATCATGCATCGCTTCCGCTCGCAGCGGAATAACCCTGCCGTAACGCGATTTTAGGCGCGGCCTTCGGGCTGCGCCTTTTTCATGTCCGGCATCTTTGCGGCAAGCCGCACAAAAAATCCCCCGCCGGATTCTCCGTACGGGGGCGCGGCCCAGATCGCGCGGGCTGTAAGGACGAATGTCACCGGGCAACAGATTGGGATATCTACTGTTTTATCTGTCGGATCAATCGTTCGACACGATAAGCCTCAGGTAGGGATGCTTACCGGTTCTGCGCGGCTTGTGGGTGAAGCTGGCAGCAGGTTCGGTCAGTTCGGTCAATTGCTTGCGAGAGGCTTCGGGCTCCGGCAGGCTTGGCTGCGGCTTGGCCCCCAGCGCTGGCTCGACCGTACAGGCGGTGATGGTAAAGCGGCGCGGTGTGCGACCGATCCGCCCGGTGGTGACCAGCATGCCGATCATCCGCGTCATATCGCCCATGTCCGAGCGCAGCGGCAGGATCAGCACGTGACCTTCCAGCGCGGTTTTGCCAAAGCCTTCCTCACCGGCGACGTCCAGACGCACCATGGCGCCTTCGGAGAACACCCGTGCCAGCGCCTCGCCCAGACGGTCGCGGGCGGCGGGGGTGAACAGGGCCGACAGCGGCATCCCGCCGGTTTCCATGCCCATCAGCTCGTTCAGATGGGTGCCCGCCACGCGCAGCTTGGCGAGGCTGGGCGCGATGCGTTCGCCCAGAAAGGCGAATTCCAGCGCGCTTTCGATGCCGCGCGGGTCGATCTGGCTGCGCAGGGGAACCTCGCCGGTCAAGCCGGCAAGCCCTTGCCAATAGGTTTCCAGAAGGCGCAGCGGCGCCATCCGTTTGTGCTTTTCTCGATCGGTCATCGACACAATGCCTTGTCCGTTATCACCTTTACCGAACATGTGCGCACTCCTGAATTTCCTGCGCAGCGCGGTCGGAGCCCCCGTTCCACCTTGCCACCGCTTCTTCGTCTTGAGTGTGAAGTTAACTCAAATGCGCCCCAATTTGGCACCAATTGTGGCTGAAAGGTTAACGTCCGACGGTTCAACGGGGAGTTGCTCAGCGAAATCCTAGCTTGTATGGCCTTAAAAACCAATATTTTCCGGAAAACTTTCGGTTAAAACAAAAGAGGGCGAAAATGCGGCATTCAATGACCGGATTTGCATCCAGAGCGGGCGATTCCGACGGGCTGCGGTGGTCTTGGGAGCTGCGCGGCGTCAATGGCAAGGGGCTCGATCTGCGTTTGCGCCTGCCGGACTGGATCGACGGGCTTGAGCCGGCGGTGCGCAGCGCCGCTGCAAAACGTCTGACCCGGGGCAATGTGCAGGTGTCGCTGCGCCTTGCCGGCGGCGGCGAGGACGATGCGGCCCGGCTTGACGAGGCCGCATTGGCCCGCACGCTGGATGCTCTGGCGCGGATCGAGGCCGAGGCGGCGCGGCGCGGGCTGGCACTTGCGCCCTCGAACGCCGCCGAGATCGTGGCGCAGCGCGGCGTGATGGCGACGGGGCAGGGTGCGCGCGCGATTGCACCGCTGCGCGCGCTGCTTCTGGCCGAATTCGAAACCGCGCTGGAAGACTTCGCCGCGATGCGGGCGTCAGAGGGCGCGGCGCTGGCGGCGGTGCTCGACGGGCAGCTGTCGCAGATCGACACGCTGGTGCAGGATGCGGCAGCCGTTGTTGCCATGCGCCGGGATGAACAGCGCGACCGGCTGCGCGCTGCGCTGGCGCGGGTGCTGGATGCGTCTGATGAGCTCGACGAAGCCCGCATGGCGCAGGAACTGGCGCTGATCGCGGTGAAATCCGATGTCACCGAAGAGCTCGACCGCCTCGGCGCCCATGTGGATGCCGCGCGAGCGCTGCTGGCAGAGCCGGGCGCGATCGGGCGCAAGCTTGATTTCCTGATGCAGGAGTTCAACCGTGAAGCCAACACCCTGTGCAGCAAATCGGGATCTACTGCGTTGACGCGGATCGGTCTGGACCTCAAGACGGTCATCGATCAGATGCGCGAGCAGGTCCAGAACGTGGAGTGAACCTTATGAACCGACGTGGTCTTCTTATCATCCTGTCCTCGCCCTCGGGTGCGGGCAAGTCGACGCTGGCCAAACGCCTGCGGGCCTGGGATCCGTCGGTGATCTTTTCGGTGTCGGCCACGACGCGCCCGCCGCGCCCCGGCGAGGTCGACGGCGAGGATTACCATTTCATGACCGACGCCGCCTTCAAGAAGGCGGTGGCCAATGGCGAGATGCTGGAACACGCACATGTCTTCGGCAATTTCTACGGCTCGCCCAAGGGTCCGGTGCGCGATGCGATCATCGACGGCAAGGATGTGCTGTTCGACATCGACTGGCAGGGCGCGCAGCAGATGACCAATTCCGAACTGGCGCTGCACACGCTGTCGATCTTTCTGCTGCCCCCGTCGATCGCCGAGCTCAAGCGGCGGCTGGAATCGCGCGGGCAGGATGGCCCCGAGGTGATCGACCGGCGAATGCAGAAAAGCTGGGACGAGATCTCGCATTGGGGCAGCTATGATTTCGTGCTGGTGAACGAGGATCTCGACGCCACCGAGGAACGTCTTAAAAGCATCGTGACCGCAGCGCGGCTGCGGCGCACCCAGCAGCCCGGTCTGCTGGATCATGTCCGCGGCTTGCAGCGGGAATTCGAGGAGGGGGATGAATGACCATTTACAAACTTGACGGGATCGCTCCGCAGATCGCAGGCGGTGCGTGGCTCGCGCCGGATGCCAACCTGATCGGCAATGTGGTGCTCGAGGCGGACAGCTCGGTCTGGTTCGGCTGCACGCTGCGCGGCGACAACGAGGAAATTCGCGTCGGTGCTGGTTCGAACGTGCAGGAAAACGTCGTGTGCCACACCGACATGGGCTATCCGCTGATCATCGGCGCGGGCTGCACCATCGGGCACAAGGTGATGCTGCACGGCTGTATCATCGGCGAAAACAGCCTGATCGGCATGGGGGCGACGATCCTCAACGGCGCGAAGATCGGGCGCAACTGCCTGATCGGCGCCGGGGCGCTGATCACCGAGGGCAAAGAGATTCCCGACGGCAGTCTTGTCATGGGAGTGCCGGGCAAGGTGGTGCGCCAGCTTGACGAGGCCGCCATCGAAGGTCTGCGCAAGTCGGCGCTGCATTACCAGCAAAACGCGCAGCGGTTCGCCGTCGGGCTGGAAGCGGTCTAGGCCTGTCATAAAATTGATACGACGGGCTGGTCAAACACCCGGACCCTCAAGGTCGGTCTGACCGTCCGTTTGCAACAAAGAGCCAGTCATGTCGCATCAGAGCCGCCCCGCATGAGAACGGATTCGCGCCAGATCGTCGCCGCGGTGCCGCTGCCGGCGCTGCTGATCCGCCGAGACGAGCGTATCGCCGCCGCCAATGCCGAGGCGGGCGCGCTGCTCGGGAGCGATCTTGAAGGGCGGCATTTCATCACCGCGCTGCGCCAGCCGATCCTGCTGGATGCCATCGAGGGCACCTTTCGCGACGGGGCGCCGCGCCTGACGCGCTATCTCGTCTCGCACGAGCGGCGCGATGCCACCTACGAGGTGTCCTGCCGCTCGGTGACGCTTGAAGATGCGCCGGGGGTGATGCTGACCTTCCACGACATCACCCATCTGGAACAGGCCAGCCAGATGCGCCGCGATTTCGTCGCCAATGTCAGCCACGAGTTGCGCACGCCGCTGACCGCGCTGCTGGGGTTCATCGAAACCCTGCGCGGCCCGGCGCGCAACGATGCTGCGGCGCGCGAGCGCTTTCTTGGCATCATGGAGTTGGAGGCCGGCCGGATGGAACGGCTGGTGGGCGATCTGCTTTCGCTCAGCAGGGTCGAGGCCGAAGAGCGCGTGCGCCCGACCGATCCGGTCAACCTGCCAGAGCTGATCCGCTCGGTGCTGGGCGGGCTGTCGCCGCTGGCCCGCGAGGCTGATGTCACGCTGAGCTGCGATCTTCCCGAAAACGATCTTGAGGTGCCCGGCGACGCCGACCAGTTGCGTCAGGTTCTGACCAATCTGGTCGAAAACGGGGTGAAATATGCCGGGCGTGGCACCCAGCTGCGCGTCGCGCTTGCTGGCCCGGTGTTTCAGCCCCGTCTGCGCGCCAACGGCGTCGAGCTGACGATTTCCGACACCGGGCAGGGCATTGATCCGATCCACATTCCGCGCCTGACGGAACGGTTCTACCGCGTCGATACCCACCGTTCGCGCGAAAAGGGCGGCACCGGCCTTGGCCTTGCCATCGTCAAACATATCATCAACCGCCATCGCGGGCGGATGAAGATCGAAAGCGCGCCGGGCAAGGGCATGACCTTTCGCATCCTGCTGCCGATGTCCGCCTGAGCGGCGGCGCGATTCGTCACACATGCCACCCGGGCCGCGCACCGGAAAAGATAATCCAAAGTTTCCGCCCGCTGGAAAATCTCGGCAGGATCGCGCCAAAGTCCTTGTTTTCATGGTGTAATACGGGGCCCGGGGGACCGCAGTATTACGGAGCGCCGGTTTTCCATGGTCACTGTCATGATACTGTTACACAAGCGTCACAAAAGCATTGCGCGTGGGCCCTAGGGCTGCGCTCGAGGATCCCGCGGGGACGGGGTTCAGAAACATGTGACAGGAGCATCCCAATGCAATCCGTGAAACTCTCCGCTTCCGTGCTGGCAATTGCAGCCGTCTCGGCCACCGCCGCCGCTGCCCGCGACAACGTTCAGGTCGCCGGATCTTCGACCGTTCTGCCCTATGCTTCGATCGTTGCGGAAGCTTTCGGCGAGAATTTCGACTTCCCGACACCGGTGGTCGAATCGGGCGGCTCCTCGGCTGGCCTCAAGCGTTTCTGCGAAGGCGTCGGCGAGAACACCGTCGACATCGCCAACTCCTCGCGCAAAATCCGTGAAAAAGAAATCGCAGCCTGTGCAGACGCCGGCGTGACCGACATCATCGAAGTGCGCATCGGCTATGACGGCATCGTCTTCGCCTCGCAAAAGAGCGGCCCGGCCTTCAGCGCCTTCGAGCCGGCCGACTGGTTCAACGCCATCGGCGCCAAGGTCCTGAAGGACGGCGAGATCGTCGACAACGACTACAACTCGTGGGCCGAGGTCAACGCCGACCTTCCCGACGTTGAAATCGCCGCCTTCATCCCCGGCACCAAGCACGGCACCCGTGAAGTGTTCGAGGAAAAGGTCCTGCTTCAGGGCTGCGAAGACACCGGCGCGATGCAGGCGATGATCGACGGCGGCATGTCCGAAGACGACGCCGAAGGTGCCTGCATGTCCGTGCGCACCGATGGTAAGTCGGTCGACATCGACGGCGATTACACCGAGACCCTCGCGCGCATCGACAGCAACACCAACGGCCTTGGCGTGTTTGGTCTCGCGTTCTACGAGAACAACACCGACAAGCTGAAGGTTGCGACCATGTCCGGCGTCGAGCCGACCACCGAATCCATCGCCGCCGGCGATTACCCGGTGTCGCGCCCGCTGTTCTTCTACGTCAAGAAAGCGCATTTCGGCGTGATCCCCGGACTGAAGGAATTCGCCGAATTCTTTGTGGCGGACGAGATTGCAGGCCCCGATGGCCCGCTGGCAGCCTACGGCCTTGTGTCGGACCCCGAGCTTGCCGACACTCAGGCAATGGTCTCGGAAGAAGAGGTCATGGGCTCGTCCATGTAATCTGACCTCTGGTCGGATCGCGCGGGGCGGCGTATCGCACGCCGCCCCGTTTCGCCATCAGGGCGATATTTTCTGAATTCTCACCGGGGGCAGCATGCCGGTTTCGTGGCTCATTCTCATCGTGCTGGCGATTGCGCTGGTCGGCTATATCGCCGGTCGGATGCGCATCGCGGGTTTTCATGGCGCCGAGCGCCCTCATTCTCTGCCAAATTATTACGGCTGGAACGTCGCCATGAAAGCGATGGTGCCGGCGTTTCTGTTGCTGGTTGTCTGGCTGATCGTGCAGCCCTTTGTGGTGAACTCGACCGTGTCCGCCCAGCTTGGCGAGGGCGCCGTGCCTGAAGGCGCGAGCATGGGGCTGGTGATGTCCGATGTGCGCCGCGTCGCCGAAGGGCTTGATGCCGCCGTTGCACAGGGGCTGATGAGCCCCGAGCAGGTGACGGACCTGCGGACCGAATTTTCCAACGTGCGCGAGCGCATCGCCGCTGCTGGCGTTGCGCTTGGATCGAACGTCACGGCGCCGGTGCTTGCCGCCGCGCAGACCTGGCGGAAGATGAACAACACCGGCACGCTGATGATGAGCGCCGTGGTGCTGGGGCTTGCGCTTGCCGGAGCGTGCTGGGGCCTTGCGCAGACCAAGCGCGCGTTCCGTGCCCGCAACACCGTGGAAAGCGGCGTGCGCATCCTGCTGCTCTCTGCCGCCTCCATCGCCATTCTGACCACCATCGGCATCATGCTTTCGCTGATCGGCAACACGATCCATTTCTTCCGGATCTATCCGGCGGCGGACTTCTTTGGCTCGTTCACATGGTCGCCATCGTTTGGCGGAGGCTCGCAGCTGGGCATCTGGCCGCTGCTGTGGGGCACGTTCTATATCTCGATCATCGCGCTTGTTGTGGCGGTGCCGATCGGGCTGTTCGCCGCCGTCTACCTGTCGGAATACGCCGGGCCGAAATTTCGCGCATGGGCCAAGCCGATGCTCGAGGTGCTCGCGGGCATTCCGACCATCGTCTACGGTCTGTTCGCGCTGCTGACCGTCGGTCCGCTGCTGTTGAGCGTCTTTGGCCGCGACGGCCTTGGCTGGATGCAGGCGGGCACCGCGGTGATGACCGCAGGCCTTGTGATGGGCATCATGCTGATCCCCTTTGTCAGCTCGCTGTCCGATGACATCATCAACGCGGTGCCGCAGTCGCTGCGCGACGGCAGCTACGGGCTGGGCGCCACCAAGTCCGAGACCATCAAGCAGGTGATCCTGCCGGCGGCGCTTCCGGGCATCGTTGGCGCGATCCTGCTGGCGGCGTCGCGCGCCATCGGCGAGACGATGATCGTGGTGCTTGGGGCAGGGGCGGCGGCACGGCTGTCACTCAACCCGTTCGATGCGATGACCACCGTCACCGCCAAGATCGTCAGCCAGCTGACCGGCGATGCGGATTTCGCCTCGCCCGAGGCGCTTGTCGCCTTTGCCCTCGGCATGACCCTGTTTGTCATGACGCTCGGGCTCAATGTCTTTGCACTGTATATCGTGCGCAAATACCGGGAGCAGTACGAATGAGCGACGCGACCCACACCGGCGGCGGCCAGCGCAGGACCAGCCTGACCGTCGCGGACGCCCGCACCAAGCGGCGCAACGCCACGGAGAAGCGCTTTCGCATCTACGGCCTGTCGGCGATCTGCGCCGGGATGTTCTTTCTTGTGGTGCTCATGAGCGCCATTCTGAGCAACGGTCTTGGCGCCTTCCAGCAGACCTTCATTGAGGTGCCGGTCTATCTGGACCCGGCCAAGCTCGACAAGCAGGGCGGGCGCGATCCCGAGCAGCTTGCCAAGGTCTCGACCTTTGGCTACGCGCCGCTGGTTCAGAACGGCCTGTTCCAGCTGGTGAATGATGCGGGCATCGAGACGCCGTATGACAGCGCCAAGGACATGAAGGCGCTGATCTCGGCCTCGGCGGCGGCGCAGGTGCGCGACTGGACGCTCAAAAACCCGGACCGCATCGGCGATACCGTCAGCTTCGACATCCTCGCCTCCAGCCGCGTCGATGGCTATCTCAAGGGCCGCGTGTCGCGCGACAGCATCGCGCAGGACAAGAACATCGATGCCGGGCACCTTGATCTGGTCGATGCGCTGCGCACGCAGGGCGCGCTGCACAAGGGCTTCAATTGGGATTTCGTACTGGGCGCGGATGCGTCCGAAAGCCGGGCGGAACAGGCAGGGCTTGGCGTGTCGATGCTGGGCTCGCTGTTCATGATGCTGGTGGTGCTGTTCCTTGCGCTGCCCATCGGGGTCGCCGCGTCGATCTACCTTGAGGAATTCGCGCCGACCAACTGGTTCACCGATTTCATCGAGGTCAACATTTCCAATCTCGCCGCCGTGCCCTCGATCGTCTTTGGTATCCTTGGCCTCGCGGTGTTCATCCAGTTCGTGCACCTGCCGCAATCGGCGCCGATCGTGGGTGGCCTGACGCTGACGCTGATGACGCTGCCGACCATCGTGATTTCGACCCGCGCCGCGCTGAAGGCGGTGCCACCGTCGATCCGCAACGCGGCGCTGGGGGTTGGTGCGTCCAAGATGCAGTCGGTGTTCCACCACGTGCTGCCGCTGGCCATGCCCGGCATCCTAACCGGCACCATCATCGGCCTCGCCCAGGCGCTTGGCGAAACCGCGCCGCTGCTGCTGATCGGCATGGTCGGCTACATCGCCACCAACTACCCTGACGGCGTGATTTCCGGCTTCATGTCGCCGAACTCGGCGATGCCGGCGCAGATCTACGAATGGGCCAAGCGCGCCGATCCGGCCTATTACGAGCGGGCATGGGGCGGCATAATCGTCCTGCTGGTTTTCCTGCTCGTGATGAATGTGCTCGCGGTTCTTCTGCGCCGCAAATTCGAGCGTCGGTGGTGATCATGACCGCGCAAACAGTTAAAGAGGATGAACCTATGTACGACGCACCTCTGAGGAATGCACACGTGGAAGCTCTGAATACCAAGATCGCCGCAAAGGACGTGCAGGTCTATTACGGCGACACCCACGCCATCAAGGACGTGTCGGTCAACCTGCTCGACAACACCGTGACCGCCTTCATCGGCCCGTCGGGCTGCGGCAAGTCGACCTTTCTGCGCTGTCTGAACCGGATGAACGACACCATCGACATCTGCCGCGTCGAAGGGCTGATCTCGCTTGATGACGAAGACATCTACGACAAGCGGGTCGATCCGGTGCAGCTGCGCGCCAAGGTCGGCATGGTGTTTCAGAAGCCGAATCCGTTTCCCAAGTCGATCTACGACAATGTCGCCTACGGGCCCAAGATCCACGGCATGGCCAAAAGCAAGGCAGAGCTTGACGAGATCGTCGAAAAGGCCCTGCGCCGCGCCGCGATCTGGAACGAGGTCAAGGACCGTCTGCACGCGCCGGGCACCGGCCTGTCGGGCGGCCAGCAGCAGCGCCTGTGCATCGCCCGCGCCATCGCCACCGAACCCGAGGTGCTGCTGATGGACGAGCCCTGTTCGGCGCTCGACCCCATCGCCACCGCTCAGGTCGAAGAGCTGATCGACGAGCTGCGTACCAACTACTCGGTGGTGATCGTCACCCACTCGATGCAGCAGGCGGCGCGCGTGTCGCAAAAGACCGCCTTCTTCCACCTCGGCAATCTCGTGGAATACGGCGAGACCAGCCAGATCTTCACCAACCCCGTGGACCCGCGCACCGAGTCCTACATCACCGGACGGATCGGATAAGTCTCATGAGCGATCTCAAGCAACATATCGCCTCGGCTTTCGACCGGGATCTCGAAGGCATTCAGGCGCGCATCCTCAAGATGGGCGGGCTGGTCGAGGAAGCCATCCTCGAGGCCGCCAAATCGCTGGAAACCCGCGACGAGGAGCTGGCCGAAAAGGTCCGCAAGGGCGACAAGGCCATCGACGCGCTGGACGAGGAACTCAACGATGAGGCAGCGCGCCTGATCGCGCTGCGCCAGCCGGCGGCATCGGATCTGCGCGTGGTGCTGTCGGTGATGCGCATGTCGAGCAACCTCGAGCGCATTGGCGATCTGAGCAAGAACATGGCCAAGCGCACCGGGGTTCTGGCGCAGCTCGCGCCAATCAATGGCTCGGCCACCGCGCTGCGCCGCATGGCGCGCGACGTCGAACACATGCTGCGGGATGCGCTGGACGCCTATATCAAGCGTGACGAGGCGCTGGCGCTGGATGTGATCGAACGCGACCGCGACGTCGATCAGATGTACAACACGCTGTTCCGCGAATTCCTGACCTTCATGCTGGAAGATCCGCGCAACATCACCTCGTGCATGCATCTGCATTTCATCGCCAAGAACGTCGAGCGCATGGGCGACCATGTCACGGCGATCGCCGAGGAGGTGGTGTTCTTGACCACCGGCAAGAAGCCCCACGGTGTGCGGATCAAGGAAGACCGCACGTCGTCGGACCCGGCGCTCAGCTCTAACTTCGAGACGGAGTGAGCCGATGCCCGCCGATCAACCGACGGTGCTTGTGGTCGAGGACGAGGCGGCGCAGCGCGAGGTGCTGCGCTACAATCTCGAGGCCGAGGGCTTTCGCGTCGCCGCTGCCGACAATGGCGAAGAAGCGCTGGTGATGCTGGAGGAGGAAGCGCCCGATGTGGTGGTGCTTGACTGGATGCTGCCGAACCTGTCGGGCATCGAGGTCTGCCGCCAGATCAAGACCCGCACCGACACGCGCGGCGTTCCGGTCATCATGCTTTCGGCCCGCTCCGAGGAGATCGACCGGGTGAGGGGCCTTGAAACCGGGGCCGATGACTATGTCATCAAACCCTATTCGGTGCGCGAGCTGATGGCACGGGTCAAGGCCCAGCTGCGCCGGGCACGCCCCGCTGCGGCCGGGCTTCAGCTGGAATACGAAGACATCCTGCTGGACGCCGAAACCCACCGGGTGATGCGCTCTGGCAAGGAGCTCAAGCTTGGGCCGACCGAATTCCGGCTGCTGTCGACTTTCATGGAAAAGCCGGGCCGGGTGTGGTCGCGCGAACAACTGCTCGACCGGGTCTGGGGGCGCGACATCTATGTCGACACCCGCACCGTCGATGTGCATATCGGGCGGCTGCGCAAGGCGCTTGGCATCCATGGCGGCGACGACCCGCTGCGCACCGTGCGCGGGGCCGGATACGCCCTGGGCTGATCAACAGGGGTTGCGCCTGCGGGATTTTGCCCGTATAGGCGCGCCCACGAACCCCGCAGGCGGGGTCGGGCCTTTGGGGGAGACATCCTCAAAGCGTCCACCGGTTGCCCCATCTGGGTCAAGCCCCCGCCGAGGAAATGAAACCGGAAAGGATAACGGACATGGCTCTTCCTGAGTTCACCATGCGCCAGCTGCTTGAAGCAGGCGTGCACTTTGGCCACCAGACGCAGCGCTGGAACCCCCGCATGGGCGAGTTCATCTATGGCGCGCGCAACGGCATTCACATCATGGATCTGACGCAGACCGTCCCGATGCTGGACGCCGCGCTCAAGGCCATTCGCGACACCGTCGCCAAGGGCGGCCGCGTTCTGTTCGTCGGCACCAAGCGTCAGGCAGCTCTGCCGATCGCCGAAGCCGCCGAGAAATGCGCACAGTATTACATGAACCACCGTTGGCTGGGCGGCACGCTCACCAACTGGCAGACCGTTTCGCAGTCGATCCAGCGTCTCAAGATGATCGACGAGCAGATGGAATCCGGCGCCGAAGGCCTCACCAAGAAAGAGCGCCTGCACATGGAACGCGACCAGGCCAAGCTCGAAGCTTCGCTGGGCGGCATCCGTGACATGGGTGGCGTGCCGGACATGCTGTTCGTCATCGACGTCAAGAAAGAAGCGCTGGCGATCCTCGAAGCCAAGAAGCTGGGCATCCCGGTTGTCGCCATCGTCGACACCAACTGCTCGCCCGACGGCATCGATTACATCATCCCGGGCAACGACGACGCGGCCCGTGCCATCGCGCTGTATTGCGATCTGGTGTCGCGCGCGGCTCTGGACGGCATGACCGGTCAGATGGAAGCAGCAGGCGTCGACATCGGCGCGCTCGAGGCTGCACCGACCGAAGAACTGCTGGCCGAAGTACAGCAGTAAGCCTTTTGCACGCATCGCGCGGGCCAGTCCTGCGCGATGCTGTCGCGAAAGCGTCACGCGAGCATGACATAGGCGGCAAGGCCCGGGGCAGGGCCGGCCGCATTGACCCATTCGAGAGGGAGCCACGACCATGGCAATCACCGCTGCACAGGTGAAAGAACTGCGCGAAATGACCGGCGCAGGCATGATGGACGCCAAGAAGGCGCTGACCGAGACCGATGGCGACATGGACGCCGCCGTCGACTGGCTGCGCACCAAGGGTCTCGCCAAGGCCGCCAAGAAGTCGGGTCGCACCGCGGCCGAAGGCCTCGTGGCTGTCGAAGTTTCCGGTGGCACCGGTGTCGCCGTTGAAGTCAACGCCGAGACCGATTTCGTCGCCAAGAACGCCGAATTCCAGGAAATGGTGTCGGGCATCGCCAAGGCCGCTGCCGGTGTCGATAGCGTCGAAGCGCTGGCCGATGCGGACATGGGCGGCAAGAAGGTGTCGGAAGTTCTGACCGACAAGATCGCCAAGATCGGCGAGAACATGACGCTGCGCCGGATGGCCAAGGTCGAAGGCGAAATCGTCGCGACCTACGTGCACAACGCGGCTGCCGATGGCCTTGGCCAGATCGGTGTTCTGGTTGCGATGACCGGCGGCAACGAGGCGTTCGGCAAGCAGGTTGCGATGCATGTCGCCGCAGCTGACCCGCGCCCGCAGGCGCTCAACGCCGACGAACTCGACCCGGCGGTTGTCGAAAAGGAACGCCAGATCCAGATCGACATCGCCCGCGAGTCCGGCAAGCCCGAAGCCGTGATCGAGAAGATGATCGAAGGCCGGATGAAGAAGTTCCTCGCCGAGATCACCCTGCTGAACCAGGCCTTCGTGATCAACCCCGATGTCACCGTCGAGCAGGCCGCCAAGGAAGCTGGCGCAACCATCGTCGGTTTCGTGCGCATGCAGGTCGGTGAAGGCATCGAGAAGGAAAAAGAGGATTTCGCCGCCGAGGTCGCCAAAGCGGCACAGGGCTGATCCTTTCTCCTTGGGAATAAAACGCAGCGGAGCCGCCCCTCGGGGCGGCTCCGTTTCCCTTTCCGGTACCCCCGGCGATGGGG
Source organism: Salipiger sp. 1_MG-2023 (assembly GCF_030547555.1). NCBI lineage: Bacteria > Pseudomonadati > Pseudomonadota > Alphaproteobacteria > Rhodobacterales > Roseobacteraceae > Salipiger > Salipiger sp. 1_MG-2023. Next base: position 58,162 of record NZ_JAUOQN010000004.1, read on the forward strand.
ATGATCCAAAGATACCGGATCCGGGTTGGTACCAGCTCGGTTAACGCAGAAAATTGCGTCCGCCTGACACCGCCTCCGATTTTCACCGGTAAGAGATCCAGAGCCCCCGAAATTGCGAGGGATAAGGTCTCTTGAGTCCCATGGCAAAAGCCACCACTCACGGAACATCACCAGATTGGCAATTTCCGGCCGGTCATGGAAGTGGCTGAAACCCGAGTTGACGCGGAATCGTGAAAAAATCGTTTAAATCTGCTGTCAATTTCGAAATTCTGAAGTCAGTTATCAGGAAAGTTGAAGCTTCGGGGGCGCAACGTCACGGTCCTGATCCGGAATCCGCGCCAAATACGACTCGACTGAACGGTTCAGTCGCAACCGTCCGGACTAGATGTCGATGACGAACATCTGGTTCTGAAAGGCCGCCTTGGCGACTGCCTGGGCAGTGGTTTCGACATTGAGCGCTTCGCGCGCCAGCCGCAGATGCTTTTCGATGGTGGCCTGCGTCAGACCCATGATCGCGGCGATGTCCTGCATGGTCTTGCCGTCGCCGACCCATTCCAGCGCCTCGCGCTGACGCTTGGTCAGGCTCTGGTTCGGCGGCACATAGGGCAGGGTGAGGATCTTGAGGTGCAGCACGTTGTTCATCAGCACGATGTCGCTGCCGTGATCGGTCCACATCGCGTCGATTTCATGCTGCTGGATGCCCGCCGCCGCAGTCAGCGCAATGGCGCCTTTGGAGCGGCTCGATACCGAGCGGAAGCTGATCGAATAGCCGGCCCGCACGTCTTGCGACAGGTTGAAGTCGATCACCCGCCGTTCGGCGTCGCCGACAAGACCCTGCGCCATGCGTTCGCCCAGAACCGACCAAGAGCAGGCGCCTTCGTGTTCCAGCGCCCAGTTCACCATCGGAGCATGGCGATACAATCCCTTGCCAACGAACACATCGGTATAATCAGAACTGTGGTTGGTCAGCAGCACAAAATCATTGGGGTCGCCAAGCGATGTCACGGTGCGGTAGCGCGTGAACCCGTACATCAGCCGGTCGAAGCCGTAGCTTGCCATGCGCGCCACATGCATCGCCCAGAGCTCTTCGATCGAGCTGGCGTTGGTCATGTCGAGCAACTGCTGCCGGGTTTGCGCCGAGATCATCCACGGCTCTCCAGATGGCTCTTCATGGCATCCATCGCCAGCGTGTAGCCGCGGGCACCAAAACCGCAGATCACGCCGACCGCAACGCGCGCGATATAGCTCTTGTGGCGAAACTCTTCGCGGGCGTGAACATTTGACAGGTGCAGCTCGATCGTCGGAATTTCGGCAGAGCTGATCGCATCCATCAGCGCGATCGAGCTATGGGTGTAAGCGCCGGCATTGAGGATCAACCCGTCAAGGCGGCCACGGGTGGCGTGAATCGCATCTATGAGCGCGCCTTCGTGATTGCTTTGCGCGAATTCCACCGTCACGCCGATGCTGCCTGCGTGGGCGCGGCACATGTCCTCGACATCTGCCAGCGTCGTGCGACCATATACTTCAGGCTGGCGCGTGCCAAGCAGGTTGAGGTTCGGACCGTTGAGGATCAGGATCCCGGGCATGTGCATCTTCCTTTGGGTCATGCAGCGCAGATAGCGGTCTTGGGGCGGGCTTGTCCAGATTGCATAAGTGGCAGTGTGTTCGCCATAAACGCGATTAAAACACATAATACAGATTACAAGATAACAAGAACCCTCTGGATCGCCACCCGGCATGTCTTGCCGTGCGCCATTCCCTGCGGCACAAAGCGCTTATGGCACAGACACCTGACCTTCTTTGTATCGGCTCCGTCCTATGGGACGTGATCGGCCGTTCCGCGAGCCACATGCGGTTCGGCGCCGACGTTCCGGGCCGGATCACCCGGCTTCCCGGCGGCGTTGCGTTGAACATCGCGATGACCTTTGCCCGGTTCGGCGAGCGGCCCGCGCTGCTGAGCGCCGTCGGGCGTGACCGCGAAGGCGACGAGCTGCTCGAAGCTTGCGCGCAACTGGGCTGCGAGACTGCGCTGGTTTATCGCTCTGACGATCTTCCAACCGATCGGTACATGGCGGTCGAAGGCGCCAACGGGCTGATTGCCGCCATTGCCGATGCCCATTCGCTGGAACGCGCCGGTGCGCGCATCCTTGCGCCGCTGCGCGATGGCACGCTGGGCAGCAGCATCGCGCCCTTTGCCGGAACCGTGGCGCTGGATGGGAACCTGACGGCAGCGCTGCTTGATGAGATTTCGCGCGATCCGGCGCTGGCCTGCGCCGATCTGCGCATTGCGCCCGCCAGTCCCGGCAAGGCCGAACGCCTGCTGCCGTTCCTGCGCACAACCCGCGGCGTTCTGTACGTGAACCTCGAAGAAGCCGGACTGCTCTGTCAGGCCGAGTTCGGATCTGCGCCAGAGGCCGCAGCGCGGCTGGTCGAGCGCGGTGCGGCCCGCGCCATCGTGACCAACGGCGCAGAATGCGCTTGCGATGCCACGGCGGATGGCGTCATCGCTGAACGCCCGCCCGAAGTGCTGGTGACCCGCGTCACCGGCGCTGGCGATACTTTCATGGCCGCCCATATCGTGGCCGAAATGCACGGCGCTGGCCGGGCCGAGGCGCTTGGCCTCGCGCTCTCTGCCGCCGCAACCTATGTTTCCGGAGATATCCCCTCATGAGCCTTGTTACGCTGTCCGCCTCTGTCGCCGAGGCCCTGGCCAGCGGCGCGCCCGTCGTCGCGCTGGAATCCACCATCATCACCCATGGCATGCCTTGGCCGCAGAACCTTGAAATGGCGCGCAAGGTCGAAGAAACCGTGCGTGCCGAGGGTGCCGTGCCCGCCACCGTCGCGGTGCTGGACGGCAAGCTTTGCGTCGGTCTGGAGGATGCCCAGATCGAGGCGCTGGCACAGGCGCGCGGCGTTGCCAAACTCAGCCGCGCCGATCTTGCGGTCTGCATGTCTCAGGGTGGCACTGGCGCCACCACGGTCGCCGCTACGATGATCGGCGCCGCGCGCGCTGGCATCAAAACCTTTGCCACTGGCGGCATCGGCGGCGTGCATCAGGGCGCCGAGAAAAGCTTTGACGTCTCGGCCGACCTGCAAGAGCTTGCACAAACCCCGGTGACGGTTGTCTGCGCTGGCGCCAAGGCCATCCTCGACCTGCCCAAGACGCTGGAAGTGCTTGAAACCCTTGGTGTTCCGGTGATCGCCTACGGTCAGGACCAACTACCGGCCTTCTGGTCGCGCGAGGCCGGTCTGCGCGCGCCGCTGCGCATGGACAGCCCCGAAGAGATCGCCCGCGCCAGCGCCATGCGCGCCGCGCTTGGCCTGCCCGGCGGTCAGCTTGTCGCCAACCCGATCCCGCCCGAAGCCGAGATCGCCCGCGATGTGCTTGCCCCGGTCATAGCCCGCGCCAATGCCGACGCCGAAGCGCATGGCATTCGCGGCAAGCAGCTGACGCCCTATCTGCTGCAACGGATCTTCGAGCTGACAGAGGGCCGCTCGCTGGAGGCGAACATCGCGCTGGTGCTCAACAACGCGCGTCTTGGGGCGCAGATCGCCAAGGCCATCAGCGCGCTGCCCGGGAAATGAGCTGGCGCCATTGCGGCGCATCGTGCAAGACCTTACCTTGACAGCATTGTGCCAATAGCGGGACCCGGATGAACACGCCCTTTGACGACATTCCGCGCAAACGAGGCCTGCTGGCGTCGTTGCACGCCAGCTTCTTCACCGGGCTGGTGGTGATCGCCCCGGTCGGTCTGACGATCTGGCTGATCTGGTCGCTGTTCGGCTGGGTCGACGGTTTCGTGCTGCCGCTGATCCCCGGCTGGTTCAACCCCGAGGAATATATCGGCATCAACCTGCGCGGCGTCGGGGTGATTTTCTTTCTGGTGTTCACCATCGTGGTCGGCTGGGTCGCCAAGGGGCTGATCGGGCGCTCGCTGATCCGCTTTGGCGAAAGCGTGGTCGAACGCACGCCGGTGGTGCGCTCGATCTATTCCGGCATCAAGCAGATCGCCGAGACCGTCTTTGCCCAATCCGAACGCAGCTTTGAAAAAGCCTGCCTCGTGCAATATCCGCGCAAGGGCATCTGGGCGGTCGGCTTTGTCTCGACCGAAGCGCGCGGCGAAATCGCGTCGCGCGTTGGCACCACCGGTGCGCTGGTATCGGTGTTCGTGCCGACAACGCCGAATCCGACATCGGGCTTCCTGTTGTATTTCCCCGAAGAAGATGTCGTTCTGCTCGACATGGGGATCGAGGACGCCGCCAAGCTGATCATCTCTGCCGGGCTGGTCTATCCGCCCGAACGCCCTGCCGAGCGCGCTGCGGACAAGCCGCGCGTCGAGCCTGTGCGCAAGGTGTCCTGACCGGCGCGCGACAGTCCGGCCTTGCAACGGAACGCAACCCACGGGAGAGTGATCGCAATTTATTGACATGCGATTGGAGAGCGGATGAGAGTTTTCGCAAAGACCCTTCTGGGGGCCCTGCTGGTCGCCCTGCCCGCGCCACTTGCCGCGCTGGAAGAAATCACCGATTTCGGCAGCAATCCCGGCCAGTTACAGATGTTTCTACAGCGCCCGTCCGAGACTTTGGATGCGATGCCGCTGGTGGTCGCGCTGCACGGCTGCACCATGAGCGCCGACCGTTTTGACAATGAGACCGGGCTGGCGGCGCTTGCGGAAGAGCTTGGCTTTGTCCTGCTTTTGCCGCAGCAGTCCGACGACAACCAGCCGCGTAAATGCTTTCGCTGGTATGACGAAGACCACAACCGCCCCGGCCTTGGCGAAAGCGCGTCGATCCTGCAGATGATCGACCATGCGCTGGCGCATGAGTCCATCGACCCGGACCGCGTCGAGATCATGGGCCTGTCCGCTGGCGGCGCGATGACGGCGGTGATGCTTGCCAATTACCCTTCGCGGTTTGATGGCGGCGCGATCATTGCTGGGCTGCCGTTCGACTGCAACCGCCCGCGCGGCACATTCGATGGCTGGTGGAGCGGGCTGCGCGGGCTGCGCTGGTCGTCGCTGTTCGACGGCGCCGATGCGGCCTATGCCTGCGGGGTGAAATCCGGGCTGGCGCCGGTGGATCGCGATCCCGCTGACTGGGCGCGCTATATCACCGATGTCGCGCAGGATGTGCCCGAGACATGGCCGCGCCTGTCGATCTGGCAAGGCGCTGCAGATGAGACGGTGGAGCCGCAGAACCTGCGCGAACTGGTCGACCAGTGGACGGCGCTGCAACCCGATCTGGTGCAGATTCCCGAAACCGACGAGACCGTCACCGGCGCCACCCGCAAGGTCTGGCGGTTGCACTCGGGTGAGCCGCGGCTCGAGACGTGGGAGCTGCCCGACCTGCCCCATGCCGTGCCGGTCAATGCGCAGGCAACGCCAGCATGCGGCATCGCCGAGGCGGACTACATGTCGAACGGCACGATCTGCGCGGTGCGCAGGATCGTCGATTTCTGGGGGCTCCTGCCCTGACGCTTAGTTGAACATCGACCGCAGGTCGGCGCTTTGGCGCTGGCCAAGGTCGCTGCCATGCTGCGACAGAAACCCCTCGGCAGCGTCGCGCCCAGCGTCCCTGAGCTGCGAAATGACCGAGGGAAACGCCACCAGCTTGGTCGCCACCGACAGCTGGTTCATCAACGTGTCATCAGAGATCATATGCACCCGCAGCTTTTTCATCACGCCGGGTTTCACCGACCCGTCTTCAATCAGCCGCTGCACGAATTCGATGGCGCGCAATTCCCGTAACAGCGCGGAATTGAAGCTGATCTCGTTGATCCGGTTCTGGATTTCCGGCGCCGTGATGGGCAGCGCCTCGCGGATCATCGGGTTGAGGCTGATGATGACGAGATCTTCGGGAAGATCGGGCCGAAACATCGGGAACAGCGCCGGGTTGCCGGAATAGCCGCCATCCCAGAACGCGCCGGGCTTGCCGGTTTGCGGATCTTCAAGCTCGACCGCCTGAAAGATCGTCGGCAGGCAGGCCGACGCCATGATCGCGCCGGGGCTGAGCGTATCGCCGGTGAAAATGCGGATCTTGCCGTCGCGCACCGCCGTTGCACCGACAAAGAGCTCAGGACCTTCGGGGCAGCAGATGCTGGCAAAATCGAGATGCTCGATGATGGTTTCAAGCGGGTTGCGGTACAGCGGCCCCCAGATATAGGGCGACATGGTGCGGGTGATCGCCTCGCCAGCGGCAAAGCTCAGCGAATTGTGCAGGGCGCTGCTCATCAGGCCGGGATCAGGCAGCCATGCGGACATCCACTCGGGAATCGACATATCGCGCACGCCCGAAATCTCGCGCCAGAGCCAGTCGAGAAGCGCGCGCGCCTCGTCGCGCCCCCCGCGCGCCAGACCGGCCTTGAGAGCGGCCCCGTTCAGCGCCCCGGCAGAGGTGCCGGAAATTGCGGAAATCTCGATCCACTCCTCTTCGAGCAAACGATCGAGAACCCCCCAAGTGAAAGCGCCGTGCGCCCCGCCACCCTGAAGTGCAAGACAGATCCGCGTGGTCATGCCGATACCTCATTCCTTTGCGCCTGCACGCGGACCGAAACGGTCCTGACGCCCGCCGTGACCGGCGTGGGCATCGCCCGAAGCGCGGAGTCGGTGATCTGTCTGTCCTTGCGGAGCCTGCGCGACAGGCGCGCCCTGCCCAGGATGACCAGCCGATCCGTTCCCGCCTCGGGCGCGACGCTCATAGCGCCGTCCAGCCGCCATCAACGGAAATGGTGGTGCCGGTGATCTGCTCGGCCGCGTCCGAGCACAGGAAAACCGCCGTGCCGCCTATCTGTTCGACCGTGGCAAATTCCTTGGACGGCTGACGTTCGAGAAGGACCTTTTCGATCACCTCTTCTTCGGTCATGTCGTATTTCCGGGCTGTGTCGGGGATCTGCGCCTCAACCAGCGGGGTCTTGACGTACCCCGGGCAGATCGCATTGCAAGTGATTGGTTCCTTTGCGGTTTCCAGCGCCACGACCTTGGTCATGCCGACCACGCCATGCTTGGCCGCAACATAGGCCGACTTGTAGGGCGAGGCGGTCAACCCATGCGCCGAGGCGATGTTGACCACCCGGCCCCAGCCCGCCTGCCGCATCATCGGCAGCGCCGCCGCCGTGCAATGATAGGCCGAGCTCATGTTGATCGCGATGATCGCATCCCATTTTTCCACCGGGAATTCATCAATCGGCGCGACATACTGAATGCCCGCGTTATTCACCAGAATGTCGCAGGCCCCGGCCTGTTCGATCAGCGCGCGGCACTGCTCACCCTTGGACATGTCGGCCTGAATGTAGCGCACGGAGACGCCGAATTCCTTGGCCATGTCCTCGGCCAGCTTGTGATCTTCAGGTGAATCTGTGAATGAATTCAGGATGATCGACGCGCCAGCGCGCGCCAGCTCGCGTGCGACGCCAAGCCCGATGCCCGAATTCGATCCGGTGACGACGGCGGTCTTGCCCTTGAGTGACATGGTGGAAATCTCCTTCATACCTGTGGCGCAACATAGCATGCTGCATCTGCAAGATAAGGGGAGATATGATGCGCGGGGCTTCTGCCCGCTGCGATCACGCTTTCTCGACTGGAACGATCTGCGCCGAGGCGTTACGAAGCCCTGTTCCCAAGCGTTCCAAAGCCCTTGCGCGACGGGGTGAAAGCAAAAAAAACGCCGGCGCGAAGCCGGCGTTAAGTCATTGAGGCAGGTTTCATACAGGCAAGAAACCTATCGAGCAGTGCCCTCTTTATACGCGGTTTGAGGAAAGAGTCCAAGGTAAAAGTTTGAAAAGGCGTAAAACCGGCGCTACGGTCCAGAGCCAAGAAAACAAGGGCAGACACGAGGCTATTCAACAATGTTAGCAGATTGTTTCCACCCGCGAACGGTGGCTGCGGCGCTGATCTGCGCGAGTCTCGGTTTTGGGGGATTCGCGCGGGCCGAGCCGATGCATGGCATCGCCATGTATGGCGAACCGGCGCTGGATGCAGATTATGACCACCTGCCCTATGCCCGCCCCGATGCGCCCAAGGGCGGTCGGCTGGTCACTGGCGAGACCGGCAGTTTCGACAGCCTTAACCCACATATCCTCAAGGGATCAACCCCGTGGCAGCTGCGCTTTCTGGCCTATGAAACGCTGATGGGGCGCAGCTGGGACGAGCCGTTCACGCTCTATGGCCTGCTGGCCGAAACCATCGAGACCGGGCCGAATCGCGACTGGGTCGAATTCACCCTGCGCCCCGAGGCGAGGTTTTCCGATGGCAGCCCCGTCACCGTCGAAGACGTGATGTGGAGCTACGAGACGCTGGGCACCATCGGCCATCCGCGCTATCGCGGCTCGTGGGCGCAGGTCGAGAGCATGGAGCAGACCGGGCCGGGCAGCATCCGCTTTACCTTTGCGACGGACGATCGCGAACTGGCGCTGATCATCGGGATGCGCCCGATCCTGCAGAAAGCGCAATGGGAGGGCAAGGATTTCGCCTCGAGTGGGCTGAATGTGATCCCGATCACCACCGCGCCCTATGTCATCGACGACTTCGAGGCGGGCCGTTTCCTGACGCTCAAACGCAACCCGGATTACTGGGGCAAGGATCTGCCGTTCATGAAAGGTCAGGCCAATCTGGACGAGATCCGCATGGAATTCTTTGGCGACGGCACCGTGCTGTTCGAAGCCTTCAAGGCTGGCGAGCTGACCGTGATGCGCGAATCCAACGCCGAGAAATGGGACAGCCAGTATGATTTCCCGGCGGTGCAGCGCGGCGACGTGGTAAAATCGGAAATTCCGCACGGGCGGCCCACCGGCATGACCGGGTTTGTGATGAACACACGGCGCGACGTCTTTGCCGACTGGCGGGTGCGCGACGCCATGATGCACGCCTTCAATTTCGAATATATCAACGAGACGATGACCGGCTCGAAACAGCCGCGCATCACTTCGTATTTCTCGAATTCCGAGCTGGGCATGCAGGACGGTCCTGCCACGGGCCGGGTGCGCGAGCTGCTCGCGCCCTTTGCCGACACGCTGCCCCCCGGCGCGCTCGACGGCTACGCCCTGCCCGTCAGCGACGGCACCGCCCGCAATCGCGCCGGGCTGCGCCAAGCCATGCAGCTGATGCAGGATGCGGGCTACAGCATTCAGGACGGCGTCATGCTTGCCCCGAACGGCCAGCCGCTGAGCTTTGAAATCGTGCTGGCGCAGGGCTCTGGCGAAGAGCAGTCGATCGTCGATATCTTTGCCCAAGGGCTGCAGCGGATGGGCATCACCCCCACGATCACCGTCATCGACAGCGCGCAATACAACGAGCGCATCAACAGTTTCGATTTCGACATGACCTTCTTTCGGCGCGGGCTGTCGCTGTCTCCGGGCAACGAGCAGCGGCTGTACTGGGGCTCCAGCGCGGCGGACCAGATCGGCTCGCGCAACCTGATGGGCATGAAAAGCCCGGCGGCGGATGCGATGATCGACGTACTTCTGAACGCCACCAGCGAAGAGGATTTCATCGCCGCCGCGCGTGGGCTCGACCGGGTGCTGACCGCCGGGCGCTATGTGATCCCGATCTACCAGTGGAACGTCTCGCGCATCGCTCATGCCCGCCAGCTGCATCATCCGGCGCAGACCCCGGTCTATGGCGACTGGATCGACTGGATGCCGAACGCATGGTGGTGGCAGGAAGACTAAACCGACAAGACCAAGAAAACCGAGCAGAAGGACAGACAACATGAAACAGGCCATCCTCCTCGCCGCCCTCGCGGCAACGCTAGCGGGTTGCGGCACCGTCGACGGTGTCGGGCAGGATATCTCTTCGGCGTCGCGCACCGTGCAAAGCTGGTTCTAGCGTCGCGCCTCCGACCTTTTGGCAGTTCCGGCGGCGCGCCCGCCGGGATAGGCTGGCAGGATAGGAAGACAAAGAGCAGGGCCAATGAACGAGCGACTGAAGCTGAAGAACGACGGCAGGCAGATCCGGGCTTTGGTGGTCGACGATCATCCGCTGTTCTGCGACGCGCTGACCCTGACGCTGCAATCCATCGCCGATTTCGAAGAGATCCGCACCGCGGGCACGCTGGAAAAGGCCCTGAGCATCGTCACCAACGACGCCTTGCCCGATCTGGTGATCCTCGATCTCAACCTGCCCGACGTCAACGGGCTGGATGGGCTGGTGCGCCTGCGCACTGCCGCGCCGCGCGCCGCGATCCTGATCGCTTCGTCGATGGCCGACAACCGCATGATCAGCCATGCGCTCAAGGCCGGGGCCGATGGGTTCGTGCCCAAACATTCGCAGCGCTCGGTGTTTCGACGCGCCTTCGAGGCGGTGGCCGACGGCGTGCCCTTCGTGCCCGATGGCTACATCGACCCGCATGAGCCGAACAGCGACAGCCCCCCCGACGACGCGCTGACCCGGCTTGGCACGCTGACCAACCAGCAGGCCCGCATCCTGTCGCTGATCTGCGAGGGCAAGCTGAACAAACAGATCGCCTATGATCTGACGATCGCCGAAACCACCGTCAAAGCGCATGTCACCGCGATCATGCGCAAGCTTGGGGTGCACAGCCGCACGCAGGCGGTGCTGATCGCGCAAGAGGCCTCTTTCGGGCGGGTCTTGCCAAGCCAGAGCCATACGCCGTAACCTTGACCTCACGTCGGTAGGGAGGATCGGTGTTGGACGGAAGCGCAACGCGCTCCGCGGAGGATGATCAGGCGCTGCGCGTCGCCCAAGTACATTGGAACGATGCCGATCCAATCGGCAAGCTGACGCGTAAGCTCGGGCCTGGCCCTTTCGAGCTGGTCTGCCTGTTCGTGTCTCCGCGCGCGGATTTTCATGCATTGAACGGCGCGGCGAAGGGCGCGTTCGGGCGGGCCGACGTGTTCGCCTGCACCACCGCGGGCGAGATCGGCGCCACCGGCTATGAAGAAGGCCAGATCATCGCCATAGGCTTTCCCTCAACGCTGTTCAGCGTCGATGCGCTGGTGATCGACGGTCTGGATGCGATCAATGACCGCGAGGTGATCGACCGCCTAATGCAACGGCGGCTGAGGCTCAGCATGGAAGCCTCTGACATGACACATGAATTCGCTTTCTTGCTGGTCGACGGGCTGTCGCTTCAGGAAGAGAACATCGCCTCGGTTCTGGCCTCGGCTATGGGGCCGATGCCGTTGTTTGGCGGCTCGACCGGCGATGGCACGAATTTCGATACGACCTGGCTGTCCTACAACGGTCAGGTGCGGCAAAACGCGGCGCTGCTGGCGCTGGTGCGCAGCCGCTGCCCGGTGCAGGTGTTCAGCGTCGATCATTTCGAGCCGACCGACATCCGCATGGTGGTCACCCGCGCCGCGCCCGATCATCGCACCGTGCTTGAAATCAACGCCGAGCCGGCCGCGACGGAATACGCCCGGCTGCTGGGCAAGGATCTGGCGCAGCTTGATACCGGTACTTTTGCCGCGCATCCTCTGGTGGTGCGCCTTGGGCACAGCCATCATGTGCGCTCGATCCGCAAGGTCGGAGAGGACGGCAGCCTACTATTCTTCTCGGCGATCAACGAAGGCATGGTGCTGACCCTCGCCGAAACGCAAGACATGGCGCATCACCTTGAAAATGCGCTGCAAAACCTCGGGCGCGATGGCGCGCCGACGCAGATTCTCGGCTGCGATTGCCTGCTGCGCCGGCTTGAGGCAGAGCAGTTCCAGCAGACCCGTGCGCTATCGCAGATCCTGTCGCGCCACCGGGTGACCGGGTTCAACACCTATGGCGAACAGCATGGCGCCCTGCATGTGAACCAGACCCTGACGGGGGTTGCGTTCTACCCGCCGGATCAGGATTAACCATGGTCACCAGCTCATTGATAAATCCGCAAGATTCTCTTTCGAGGCAGAACGAGAAACTGTTGCGCATCGCCGATGTTCTGATGCGCAACGTCGAACATGGCACTGCCCAGTCGGGCGAAGCCTATGCCCAGTTCGAACGCGCCGCCCTGCTCGAAGACCGGGTGCGCGAACGCACGCTGGAACTGGAACGCACGCTCAACCTGCTGCACGAGTCCAACGCCCAGCTTGGCCGCGCCCGCGATGAAACCGAGGCCGCGCGCCGCAATCTGGCCGATGCCATCGAAACCGTGTCCGAAGGCTTTGCGCTGTTCGATGGCGACGATCTTCTGGTCATGTCCAATTCGCGATTTTGCAGGGATTTTCGCGACAAGGTCAAGGATCTGCGCCCCGGTCTTCCGTTCAACAGCTATGTCGAACTGGTGAGCCGCTCGCGCCATCTTGCCCTGCCCGAGGGCATTTCCCCCGAGTCCTGGGCCGAGGATCGCATCCGCAAGCACACCGACCGGCGGGTGATGTTCAACGTCCGGCACGGGCCGGATCGCTGGTTGCAGGTGTCCGAACATCGCACCGCCAATGGCGGCACGGTGATCCTGCAGACCGACGTCACCGACATCATCCGGCTCGAACGGCAGGAACGGCTGAAGCTCAAGGACAAGCAGACCCGGATGATCCGCGCCACGCTGGATCATCTCGATCACGGGGTGTGCATCTTTGACGAAAACGCCCGGCTGGTGGCGTGGAACGAAAAGATCGGGACGTTGCTGAACCTTCCGGTACGCCGTCTGCACCTTGGCGCGTCGTTTTCCGGCCTGCTGGAGCTGGTCGATCAGACCTTTGCCTTTGGCGAGGGGCGCAGCCGCGAACGCTTTCGGCAATGGGCGTCGCGGCAGAGCCTGCGCGGCACCATCAGTTTCGAGCTGACGCGCGACGGCGGCGTGGTGTTGCAGGTCTTTGGCCGCGGTATGCCCGACGGAGGCTTCCTGTTTTCCTGCATGGATGTGACCGCCGAACGCGAGGCGGCGCGGCGGCTGACGCAGGTCAACGAGATGCTTGAGGCCCGCGTCATGGAGCGCACGCTTGAACTTGAGGATGCGCTGTCTGCCGCCGAACGGGCGAATGCGTCCAAGACGCGCTTCGTGGCGGCGGCAAGCCACGATCTGCTTCAGCCGCTGTCGGCGGCCAAGCTGTTCGTCTCGTCGCTGGCGGATCGCTGCACCGATCCTGCCGACCGCATGGTGCTGGACAAGACGGAATCGGCGCTGACCTCGGCCGAGCAGCTGATCGATGCCCTGCTCGACATCTCAAAGCTGGAATCCGACCGGCTGACCTTTGACATCCGGCCCGTGGCGCTGCGCGAGATCTTCGTGCGGCTGCGCGACGAGATGGAGGTTCTGGCTGCTCGCAAGGGGCTTAAACTGCGGATCATCGACAGCAATCTGGTGGTCGAGACCGACCCGTCCTACCTGCGCCGTGTGGTGCAGAACCTGATGGCCAACGCGATCCGCTACACTGATTCCGGGCGGGTTCTGGTCGGGGTGCGTCGCCGCGGCGGAACCGCCCGCATCGAGGTCTGGGACACCGGCCCCGGCATCGCCGAGGACGACCAGTCGGCAATCTTCGAGGAGTTCAAGCGGCTTGACACCCGCGCGTCGACCAATGACGGCTTGGGCCTCGGGCTGGCCATTGTCGAGCGTGCCTGCGCACGGCTGGGCCATCCGCTGGGCCTGTGGTCCGAACCGGGGCGCGGCTCGTGTTTCATGGTCAGTCTGCCGGTGCTGGGCGGCGCGCTGCCGGCGCGGCCGGTGTCGCAGGGCCCGGCGCGCCCGCAAGGGCTGGCGCAGGCCGGGCTGATCGTGCTGCTGGTCGAGAACGACCCGCAGCTGCGCCGCGCCATGTCGGTGCTGATGGAAAGCTGGGGGGTGAACGTGATCGAGGCGGAACACGCCGACGGGGCGATCGAGCTGCTTCTGGATCTAGAGATCACTCCCGACGCCTTGCTGCTGGATTACCAGCTTGGCTCGGGCATGTCAGGGACGCAGCTGTTCGGCGAGATCACCACGCGCTTTGGCCGCCTGCCCTGCGCCATCGTGTCGGCGGATCGCTCTTCGACCCTGCGCGAAGCCTGCGCGGCGCTGAACATCGACTTGCTGAACAAGCCGGTAGACCGGCACCGGCTTGGACGGTTCTTCGATGCGATCCTGCATAGCGGCGCGCCGGGCTGACCTTACCGCGCCCGGAACAACCCCCCGAGGATGCCGCGCACCAGCCGCTTGCCGGTGGTGCCGGAGAGCTCCTTCAGCACCGCCTGCCCCAATGCTTCGCCGATGGACCCGGGGGCGCTGTAGCGGCTGGATTTGCGTGAACCGGGCGCTGATGGCTGATAGCGGCGGGCGCGACTGTGCTCGCGCGGTTGGTCGGCTTCGGCATCGGCCTCGGACGCGGCGGCACTGGCGCGCGCCTTGAGCATCTCGTAAGCGGATTGCCGGTCGACATGCGCCTCGTAGCGCCCGGCAAGCGGAGAGGCCGCAATCGTTTCGGCGCGCTCCTGCGGCGTCACCGGGCCAAGCCGCGATGCGGGGGGGCGGATCAGCGTGCGCTCGACGATGCCGGGAATGCCCTTGACTTGCAGCATCGAGGTCACGGCTTCGCCGGTGCCAACGGTGCGGATGGCCTCTTCGGTATCGAAGGCGGGATTAGGGCGATAGGTTTCCGCCGCCAGTTTCAGGGCCTTGCGATCGCGCGCGGTAAAGGCGCGCAGGGCGTGCTGCACCCGGTTGCCAAGCTGGCCAAGGATATCATCGGGAATGTCATCCGGCGCCTGCGTGACAAAATACACCCCCACGCCTTTCGAACGGATCAGCCGCGCCACCTGCTCGACCTTGTCGATCAGCGCCTTGGGGGCACCGTCGAACAGCAGATGCGCCTCGTCAAAGAAGAACACCAGCTTGGGTTTGTCGGGGTTGCCGACCTCGGGCAGCTCTTCGAACAGCTCAGAGAGCAGCCACAGCAGGAAGGTCGCATAGAGCCTTGGGGCCTTCATCAGCACATCGGCGGCGAGGATGTTGACCTGCCCGCGGCCCTGCGCATCGTGGCGCATCAGATCCGCCAGATCCAGCGCTGGCTCGCCGAACAGCTGCGCGCCGCCTTCGTTTTCCAGCACCAGAAGCCGGCGCTGGATCGCGCCGACCGAGGCGGTCGAGACATTGCCATAGCGCAGCGACAGCGCCTTGGCGTTCTCGCCCACCGATGTCAGCAGCGCGCGCAGATCCTTGAGATCAAGCAGCGGCAGGCCGTCTTCGTCCGACAGGCGGAAGGCGATGTTCAGAACCCCTTCCTGCGCGTCGGACAGCTCGAGCAGGCGCGACAGCAGCAGCGGCCCCATCTCGGCGATGGTGGTGCGCACCGGGTGGCCCTGCACGCCGAAGATATCCCAGAACACCGTGGGGAAAGCGGCATAGGAAAAATCGTCAAAGCCGATGGTGGCGTTGCGCTCTGCAAAGGCGGCGTGATGCTTGCCGGTGGCTTGCCCCGCCCGCGACAGCCCGGCAAGATCGCCCTTCACATCTGCCAGAAAAACCGGCACGCCAGCGGCGCTGAATTCTTCGGCGAGGATCTGCAGTGTCACGGTCTTGCCGGTGCCCGTCGCGCCCGCGATCAGGCCGTGGCGATTTGCATAGTTGTTGAGCAGATACTGTTTCTCGCCGTAGCCCTTGCCACCGCCGCCTACAAAAACCCCTTGGTTCATTGACTGTCTCCACGCTCCGTACGGTGCTGACCATAGTTAATTAACCAATTGATGCCAGTATCAAACTCGCCCGAAGCAACATGTCCTCTCCTGCTTCGGGCAGACTTCCTCCCTGTCAGACTGGCCGCGCCCAATGGCGCGGTCTTTTTTTGTGCGACAGACGTCGCACGATAGTTACAAGTCTGTTGACCGGTGACGCAGAGTTTCGTAGCTTTCGCCCAATGACAAAGTCGGCCGGTCCGACAGGGAGCAAGGGGAAAGGGACCGAAAGGTCCCTTTTCTCGTCTTTACAACGGGGTGCAAGCTGCCTTCAGCGGCTCGCCATTCCGTGAAACCGGTATTTTCCTCCCTGACACCGCTACCGCAGCGTGCTACTCGATGCGGCAACCATGACCTGACATTCCAGGGGAGTTTACATGACCAGACCTCTTTCGCTTCTTTGGGCGCTGCCGCTTGCCCTGTCGCTTGCGGGCGTTCCGGCGCTTGCACAAGATTCCGCAACCCCGGCCGAGGATGCCGCGCCCATCGGCGGCGGCCTGTCGATCGGCGAGACCGAAGCCCCCGAGACCGCGGCGGGCGCCAAGCCCGAGACCTACATCAAGACAACCCACGGCGACTGGCAGATGCAATGTCTGCGCGTTCCCGAAGGCACCGATGCGGAAGATCCCTGCCAGATGTACCAGCTGCTCAAGGACGGCAATGGCGGCAACGTCGCCGAGGTCAGCCTGTTCCGCCTGCAGAATGGTGGTCAGGTCGCCGCCGGGGGCACCTTTGTTGTGCCGCTGGAAACGCTTCTGACGCAAAAGCTGTCGATCTCGGTCGATGGCGGTCAGCCGAAGCGCTATGATTTCTCGTTCTGCACCCAGGTCGGCTGCTATGCGCGCGTCGGGTTCACCGCCGAGGATGTGGCGAAGTTCAAGGCTGGCAATGCCGCCACGATCACCATCTCTCCGGCGATGGCTCCCGATCAGACGGTCGAGCTGTCTATGTCGCTGTCGGGCTTCACCGCCGCCATCGACGAGACCTCGCAACTGCGCCAGTAAGCGCGCCGAGATCTGTTCAAGGCCGCGCCGGATGCCCCGGCGCGGCCTTTTTCATGCGCGAAGCCCGTCCAGCACCGCCCATGCGGCGCGTTGACCGGGAGGCGGCCCGCCGCGCCCGAGTTTTTGCATCGTCCGCTCCATCGCCGCGCCCTGCGCATCTTTCGTGCCAAGGATACCCAGCAGCGCATCGCAGATCGGCCCCGGACGGCAGGCGTTGCCGATGAATTCCGGCACATCGCGCGTGTCTGACACGAGGTTCACCAACGTCACGGTATCGACCCGCAGCATCCGCCCGATGATCTGACGCGACAGCCAGCCCATGTCATAGGCGATGACCATCGGCGTATGGGTCGCGGCAAGTTCCAGCGACACCGTGCCAGAGGCGGCAAGCGCCACGTCCGCTGCCTTGAACGCGGCGCGCTTTTCCTCAAGCGCCCGCGCCCCCAGCGCGCGCGGATCAAGGATCAGCGGCGCGCCCGGCCAGCCTGAGCACATGTCCTGCACCATCTCGGCCACTGGCGCTGCGGCGGGAATGACAAGGCGCAGATCAGGGCGTGCGGCGTGCAACCGGGCGGCGACTTCGCCAAAGACCGGGGCAAGCCGCGACACCTCCGAGCGCCGCGAACCGGGCAGCATCAGCGCCAGCGGCGTCTGCCCGATCCCGTGGCGGGTGCGAAAGGCCGCGGCATCCTCGTCACTGGCAACGGGTTCGGTGACCACCGGATGCCCGACGAAATCACAGCGCATCCCAGCGGCCTCCATATAGGGCGGCTCGAACGGCAGCAGCGCCAGCACCTGATCGACGTGGCGCGCCATCTTGGCCGCGCGGCCCGGACGCCAGGCCCAGACCGTGGGGGCGACGTAATGCACGATGCGAATATCCGACGCCGCGCGCACCAGCTTGGCCACCCGCAGCGAGAACTCCGGAAGATCGACGGTGATCAGCACATCGGGGCGCGCCGCGATCACCGCATCGGCGGTCTGCCGGATGCGAGCCTTGAGCGCGCCGTACTGGCGCAGGATCTCGCTCACGCCCATGACGCTGATCTCGTCCATCGGGAACAGGCTTTGCAGGCCCTGCGCAGCCATCAGATCGCCGCCGATGCCGGTGAAGGTCACGTCAGGCACCATGGCGCGCAGCCCCTGCATCAGCGCCGCGCCAAGCCGGTCGCCCGAAGGTTCGCCAGCGGTGATGAAAACCTGCATCACGGTCTCTTTCTGATCCAGAGGAACTGTCCCGCCGCATCCAGCGCGGCCACGGTTGCCGGCAGATCCAGCACCATCACACCGCCAGCCGACAGCACGATCCCCGACAGCCCGGCCTTGCGGATCGCCTCGGCGGTGTGCGGCCCGATGACCGGCAGATCGGCGCGCCGGTCCTGCCCCGGCTTTTCCGCCTTGTAGAGAATGCCTTCGCCCAGGTCCGCTAGGCCTGAAAGCATCTGGTCGGTGCCGCTGTCGTCTTCGCGGGCGATCACCTCTTCGGCGCGAATGACACAGGCCTGGCCAAGATCCAGCGCCGCCTGCTCGGCGCTGATGTGATCGCCAAGCGCGGCCTCGGCCTCGACCAAGGGGCCGGGACGGGCGCGGGTCGGCACGCCGATGGGCGGCAGAAGCGCAGGCGCGGCCTCATGCGCGCCGATCACGGTGATGCCGGCGTCTTCAAAAATCGCGATGATCTCACGCAGGGCACCGTCATCACCCAGCGACAGCGCCTGCATCAGGCGTGGCACCAGCGGCAGCGTCGCCGCGTCGATGGCCGAGGCATCCACCGCAGGCCGCCGGATCGTGCCACACATGCACAGGCGGCGAATATCGCGCGCGACCAGCTGCTGTACCAGCGTGCCCAGCGTTTCCAGCCGAAAGGTCAGGTCCGGGTGCAGGTGCTCTGGCGCAAAGCCGTCCAGCGCGCAGATCAGCGGCCGGGTCTCGCAGGCATCCACCACCGCGCCGGGCAGATCGCCCAGCCCGGCAATCAGCGCAAGACGGCTCACGGCACGAGGAAGTGGCGGTCGCTCTCGCCAAGGATAAAGGTCACGATCTCGCGCACATAATCGCTCTGGGTTTCATCGCCAAGCCTGCGGGCACGGTCGGCAAAGGCGCCCTCGCCCTGCGCCAGCATCTGGAACGCGGCGCGCAGCGCGGTGATATCGGCGCGGCTGACACCCTTGCGCTTGAGCCCCACGAGGTTCAGCCCGTCGAGCTTGCCGCGCGGCGCCTGCACAAGGCCATGGGGGATCACGTCATTGGTCACCATGGTCACCGCGCCAATGATCGCCCCGCGCCCGATGCGCACCCATTGATGAACGCCTGACAGCCCGCCGACGATGACCTCGTCCTCGATGATACAATGCCCGGCCAGCGCAGAATTGTTCACAAGGATCACCCGGTCGCCGACCTGCACATCATGGGCGACATGACAACCGGCCATGAACAGCCCATCATCCCCAACACGGGTGACGCCGCCGCCGCCCTCGGTGCCGCAATTCATTGTGACATGTTCGCGAATGCGATTGCGCTTGCCGATTTCCAGCGAGGTCGTCTCGCCCCGGAATTTCAGATCCTGCGGGATCTCGCCCAACACAGCAAAGGGAAACACCACCGTGCCCTCGCCGATGCTGGTGCGCCCGGTCACGATAACATGGGATTTCAGCTCGACGTTTTCGGCCAGAACAACCTCGGGGCCGATATGGCAGAACGGGCCGATGCGGCAGCCCGCTCCGATCCGGGCGCCGTCTTCGACGATCGCGCCGGGATGGATCACGGGCTCGCTCATGTCGGCAGATCCATCATCGCGGTGAATTCCACCTCTGCGGCCATTTCGCCATCGACTTCGGCGCGGCCTTCGAATTTCCACACCTTGCCGCCGGGCTTGCCGCGCGTCGTGGTTACACTCATCCGCAGCTGATCGCCCGGAACCACCATGCGGCGGAACTTGCACTTGTCGATGGCCATGAAATAGACCTTGAGCTCCTTGTCGGCGAGATCGAGCGCCACGCCCACCATCACCGCCGAGGTCTGCGCCATCGCTTCGATGATGGTGACGCCGGGCATGATCGGCTTGCCGGGGAAATGCCCCTGAAAATGTGGCTCGTTCATCGTGACATTCTTGATGCCGACGGCGGATTTGATCCCGTCGATCTGTTCGACCCGGTCGACCAGCAAAAACGGGTAGCGGTGCGGCAGGATACGCTGGATCAGCTGGATATCCGCGGAGAGAAGCGTGTCGGTCATCTCGGGCCTTTTCCCTTCAAGTCAGGTGGTCCGTCCCTAGCAACCCACGTGCCAAGGGGCAAGCAAAGGCTAGTTGTCCGGGCTGTCCGGCAGGCCGGACTCTGCGCCATCGCCAATCGCAGCGTCGATGCGCGCGATCGCAAGACTGGTGATGTCGATGGCATCGGCCGACAGGAACACGCTGCGCTTGTCGAGCAACGCAGCCGCGCCTGTTTCCTGCATGATGTCGCCAAGCACCGGCTCGGCAAGGGCAAGGAACTGGCGGCGACTTTCCTCGGACAGGGTGCCAAGCGCGCGCGCCTTGGCATCCTGTTCCTGCCGCAAGGCCTGCACCTTCTGGTCGAACGCATCGGCCAGCTCGCGAAAACGTGCCTGCGGCAAGGTGGCCCGCTGCTCTGTCAGGCTGCGTTCTTCTTCGGTGAGTTCAGATTCGATGCGGCGGTTTTCAACGGCAATGGCGTTGCTTTCGGCCTCAAGCTCGGCGCCGATACGCTGGCCATAGGCGCTTTCGGAGAACAGCCGGTCGATCTCGATGGTCAGCACGGCGCTTTGCACGACATTGGGCTGATCGGCCCCTGTTTGCGCGGCGGTCTGGGCATGGGCTGCGGGGGAAAGCCCCGCAAGCCCGATCAAAACCGCCGCGCAATGTCTTGAAATCATATCAGAACTCGGTCGAGATCGCGAAGCTGAAGTTCTCTTCCTCGTCGTAGTCTTCTTTCTTGAGAGCTTTCGAAAAGTTCAGCCGGAGCGGACCAAGGATCGAATCCCACAGCACCGAAACGCCGATCACATGGCGCGCGCTGAAATCGGTATAGAGGATATCGTTCGTGGTTTTCGAGCTTGTCGAATCCGACAGCCCCCAGACCGAGCCAATGTCGTAGAACAAGCCCCCGGAGATGCCGTATTCCTCGGGCAGACCCAGCGGGAATTCCGCCTCGAAACGCGCGACAGCGAAGTTGTTGCCGCCCAGCGAGTCGTCGACATCGCTGCTTTCGTCGTATTCGCGTGGGCCGATGCCGCCGTATTCAAAGCCACGCATCGTGGTGTCGCTCAGCAGGAAGCGCGTGGTCACCCGGCTTTCGCCGCTGGTGTAATTCACGTTACCCGCCTCGAAGGACGCGCGCAGGGTGACTTCCTCGTTCCAGATCTTGGTCTGCGCGATGGCGCGCAGGTTGGTCTTGATGAAGGTGGTATCGCCCCCGACCCCGCCGAAATCCTGCCCGAATTCCAGCAAGACGCCCGCGTTCGGGTTCAGACCCGTACGGCGGCTGTCGTAGCTGTAGGTATAGCCGATCGAGCTTTCGAACTGTGCCGCCTCGTCCTCTTCAGCCGTGATCACCTGCCCGATCTCGTCCGAATCCGAGTCGGTGATCTCGTTGTAATCGTAGGTGTAGCGCAGCGACAGGCGCTGCTGATCCGACAGTGCAAAGCCGATGGACGGGCGGAAGGCCCCCTTGGCGGTGTCGTAGACCGAATAGTAGCTGTCGGTCTCGGTGTAGTTCAGCCCCAGACCGAACGACACGTCACGGCCAAGGAAATACGGTTCGGTGAAGTTGAAGCTGTAGGCTTGGCTCGAACTGGCGGTGTTGACGCCCAGCGACAGCTTCTGGCCGCGGCCAAGGAAGTTCTGCTCGCTGAACGAGATTGCCGCACCAAAGCCGCTGGACGTGGAATAAGACCCGCCAAAGCTGATCGCGCCGGTGGGCTTTTCCTCGACGTTGACGTCAACGACCACCTGCTGCGGGCTTGATCCCTCACGGGCATTGACCTCGGCGGTGGTGAAATAGCCAAGCGCCCGGATGCGCTCTGCCGCTTCGCGGATGGCGCGCGGGTTGAACGGATCGCCCTCGGCGGTGTCGAACTGGCGACGGATCACCCGGTCGAGCGTCGTGGTGTTGCCCTCGATGTCGATGCGTTCGACAAAGATCCGCTCGCCGCGGGTCAGCTGGAAAGTCACGTCAAGCGTCAGGTCGCGGTCGTTGCGGCTGATCTGCGGTTCGATCCGCACGAATTGCAGCCCCTCCTGCACGGTGAGCCGTTCGAGACGGGCGATCGCCGTGTCGATTGCGGAGGGCGAATAGGTCTGGCCCGGTTTGAGCTTCAGCGCCGAGGTGAATTTCGCAATATCGACCTCGGGCAGATCGGATTCGACCCTGACCGCGCCGACATCGAAGGACTGGCCTTCCTCGACGTTGAAGGTGACGAAATAGGCGTCGCGCTCTGCCGACAGTTCGGCATTCACCCCGGTGATGCGGAAATCGACATAGCCGCGCGAGGCGTAGAAATCCTGCAGCAACTGGCGGTCAAAGGCGATGCGGTCGGTGATGAACGTGTCCGAGCGGATCAGCGCCCGCAGCAGGCCAGCCTGCTTGGTTTCCAGCACCCGGCGAAGGCGGCCATCGGAATAGGCTTGGTTGCCGACAAAGCCGATGCGCTCGACCTCGGTCACGCCGCCTTCAAAGATCTCGTACACAAGATCGACGCGGTTGTCGGAGCGCTTGATCAGCTTGGGCGTCACCCGCGCCGAAATCCGGCCTTGCTGCACATAGGCATTGGCGATGGCGGCGGCGTCTTCCTCGGCGATGCGAGGGTTGTAGACGCGCCGACCCTGACTGCGCACCAGCGGCGCAAGGTCATCGTCCTTGATGCGGCTGTTGCCTTCGAAGGCGACGACATTGACGGTGGGATATTCGACAACCTTGATCACCAGCGTGCCGCCCTGCGGCAGGATCTCGACCGTCTCGAACAGGCCCGAGGCGACAATGCGCTGGTAGGCATCGTTCAGTTCTGCGGCGCTGACGGATTCACCGCGCGCAATGCCCGCATAGCTCAGGATGGTCCCGGCTTCGATCCGCTCATTGCCTTCGATCTGCACGTTGCCAAAGGCAAAGGTCTGCGCATCCGCAGCGTCTGGAAGCGCCGTCACGGCGACCGAAAAGGCAACCGACAGGGCCGCCAGCGATACGCCTTTTCTGAACCCATTCGAAAATTTGCGCATACCACGCAGGGGGGTTGCCCCTTCACGCCCGTAGGTCATGCCACCAATCCACTCCGCCGTATTTTTTTTACGTGAGTAAAGGCATCGGAAGGACGTGTCAAAACGTTAGAGAGGCGTTTGCCAATCGAAACGCGAACTGCGCCGTCCCTGCATCGGGTGGCGCAGTTCGCGGGCCTTACATCGAACCAAGCCAGGCGCCGAGAAACAGCGCAGCCGGAATGGCGATGACAAAAAGCAACCGGTCCGTGTTGAGGTTGAACAGCAGGTTGAGGCCGCGATATCCGCTCTGGATGGTTTGCATGAGCATAACCCCATCGTTGTTGGTGTCTGCTGCAATTATAGCAATAAAATAAGGCTGAATTCTGGCGTTCACGAAAAAAGGGGCGCCAGATGCGCCCCCTTTTGCAGATCCGTCGCGGCCAGAGTTACGGGCAGAACAGATCGTTGCTGAGCGCGAAAACCATCAGCCCCAGAATCAGCGCCAGCCCGATCGACATCGCGACATTCAGCGCGCGGTCCGACGGCGGCTTGCCGGTCACGGCTTCCCAAGCGTGGAACACAAGATGCCCGCCGTCGAGCACTGGCACCGGGAACAGGTTCAGCAGCCCGACCGCCGTCGAGAGCACCGCAATGAAGGTGATGAAGCTGGTGCCGCCCTGACTGGCCATCGCGCCCGAGGTCTGGGCAATGCCAATCGGTCCCGACAGGTTGCACGACGAGATATTGCCCGCGATCATGTGGCCCAGCCCAGACAGCGAGCCGGTGACGATGCCCCATGTGCGCTTGACCCCGCCCCATGCGGCCTCGGCGGGGTTCATCATGGTGGTGGCCGGGTGGAACGCCATGTCGCCGACGATGCCGATCCGGTACACCGCCTGAAACCCGCCATCGGGCAGCGGCTCGTCGGTGCGTTTCGGGGTCATCACCACGTCGAAGGTCTCGCCATCGCGCCAGATGGTCAGATCGACCGGTGCGCCTTCGGAGGCTTCGACCACCTCCTTGAGCTGGGAAAAGGCAAAGGCGCGTGTGCCGTTGATGTTGAGGATGGTGTCGCCCGGTTCGAGCCCGGCCTCATAGGCGGCAGAGCGTGGCACCACCTGACTGACCAGCGGCGGATAGACATAGGGCCCATCCACCACCATGCGCGCACCATCGCGTTCGACGGTGTAGGGCAGAACCGGCTGATAAGGCAGCGCCTTCATGAATTCGTCATAGGCTTCCGGGTCGTCAAAGCCCGGCAGCGGCTGACCGTCGATCTGCAAGATCACATCGCCGGTGCGCAACTCTTGCGCAATGGGCAGCGCGCGCAGCTCGCCCACCGCGAAGGGTTCGCTGACCTTGCCCTGAAAGGTGAACAGCAGCGTGAAGACAAGGATCGACAGCGCGAAGTTGAACATCGGACCGGCGGCCACCGTGGCCGACCGCGCCCAAAGCGGCGCACCGTTCATGGTGTGGCGCAATTCCTCATCGCTCATGCCGGCCAAGGCATCTTCGTCGGCCCCGCCCGAGGCATTGGAATCGCCGCGAAATTTCACGTAACCGCCAAAGGGAAGCGCCGCGACCTGCCATCTGGTGCCCCGCTTGTCCACGCGCGACCAGATCACCGGCCCGAAGCCAATCGAGAACACATCTGCCTCGATGCCCGTCCAGCGTCCGACGATGTAATGGCCGTATTCATGGATCGCGACGATCACCGACAAGGCGATCACGAAGAAGACAAGGGTGAACAGCAGCCCCCCGAAGTCCGAGCTCATCTGCGCGATGTCCAAAAGTCCTGCCCCTTTTTCTTAGTTTTGCAGCATGATCATGTCGGCGGTCTCCCGGGCGAGATGGTCAACCGCACGCACGTTATCAAGGCTCATCCCGGCGTGAATGAGGCCGTTTTGCGCCGAAACACGATTCAGTGTTTGTTCGACGACATGCGCCATGCCAGTAAAGCCGATCCGTTTTGCGATAAACGCATCCAGCGCGCGCTCCTTGGCGGCGTTGAACACCGCGCCCGACAGTCCGCCCTCGGCCATCACCTCGCGGGCGAGGCGCAGCGCCGGCCAGCGGGTCTCGCAGGCGGCGCGAAAGGTCAGCGCGCCAAGCTTGACAAGGTCGAGCCGTTCGACCGGCAACGCCCGGCGCGCCGGATGGTGCAGGGCATAGCCGATAGCGTGGCGCATGTCGGGTGGGCCGACATGCGCCATCAACGCGCCGTCGTTGAACCCGACCAGCGCGTGTATCATGGATTCCGGGTGCACCACGACCTCGATCAGGCTTGGATCTATGTCAAAGAACTCTTTTGTTTCAATGACCTCCAGCGCCTTGTTGAACATCGACGCGGAATCGATGGTGATGCGCTGGCCCATGTCCCAATTGGGGTGGGTCGCGGCCTGTTCGGGGGTTGCGCTGGCCAGCCGGTCCAGCGGCCAATCCCGAAACGCCCCGCCACTGGCGGTGATGATCACCCGCTCGACGGCGGCAAGATCCTCGCCCACCAGCGCCTGAAACACCGCGCTGTGCTCGCTGTCGACGGGCAGGACGGCAGCACCATGGGCGCGCGCGGTCTGCATCACCAGCGGCCCGGCGCAGACCATGCTTTCCTTGTTGGCCAGCGCCAGCGTCGCCCCGGTCTTCAGCGCCTCGAGCCCCGGCGCAAGCCCGGCCGCGCCAACAATCGCCGACATCACCCAGTCGGCGGGCCGCTGCGCCGCCTCGATCAGCGCGGTCTCGCCCGCGGCGGTCTCGATGCCGGTTCCGGCAAGAAGCTCGCGCAGCTCGGCAAGGCAGGTCTCATCGGCGCACACGGCGATCTGCGCGCCCAGCTTGCGCGCATCATGCGCCAACTGCACGACATTGCGCCCACCGCTCAGCGCCACGATGTCATAGGCATCGGGCTCGCGGGCAATCAGATCGATGGTGTTCTGTCCGATCGAGCCGGTGGCTCCGAAGATCGAAATGCGTCTCATTCAAGCCCCGGCGGGAAATCCACGATCTGTCCTGCGATCAGCAGGAACAGCGCTGCGCCCAGCATCCCGTCGAACCGGTCGAGCAGCCCGCCGTGGCCCGGCAACAGGTTCGAGCTGTCCTTGACCCCTGCCCGGCGCTTGACGGTGCTTTCCGCCATGTCGCCGATCTGGCTGGCCATGGAAATCGCGATAGACACCCCCATGAGGCCGACACCGGCGCGAGTCGTGCCAGCAAAGACCAGCCCGACGATCCCGGCCCCGATCCAGCCCGCAACAGCGCCCGACCATGTTTTCTTGGGCGAAACGCGCGGCCACAGCTTCGGCCCGCCGATCATCCGCCCGGCGAAATAGCCCCCCACATCGGTGATCACCACCACGCAGACCAGCCACAACATCCAGACCAGACCGAAATCGGCGCGCAGCTTCATGAAGCCATAGCCCGCCAGCAGGATCAGCGCGGTAAACACCGCATAGGTCACGCCGCCCCGCTCCATCCGGCCAAAGCCCGCCATCGAGGGCAGCAGCAGCAGCGGCAGCGCGAAAGCTGGCGGCAGGTAGGCGGTGGCCAGCGCGCAGACCCCGGCGACGATGGCCAGCAAGGGCGCCGACTTGTCGCGCGCGGTGTCCACCATGCGCACCAGTTCCCACACCATCAGGCCACAGGCCAGCGAGATGACGGCGCGCCACACAAAGCCGCCGATCCAGACCGCGACCAGCGCAACCCCGATCAGCACGGCGGCCGAGATCACCCTCGGGCGCAGATCCGTCCAGCGCGATGCGCTCATGCCTTTACTCCTCCGTAGCGGCGTTCGCGGGTGCCATAGGCATTGACGAGCCGCGAAAATTCCTCGGCCCCGAAATCGGGCCACAGGGTATCGATGAACTCGTATTCGGCATAGGCCGATTGCCACAGAAGGAAATTCGAGATCCGCGCCTCGCCGCTGGTGCGGATCACCAGATCGGGGTCGGGCAGCACGCAGGTATCAAGGTATTTCGGCAGCGTTTCCTCGTTCACCTCGTTGGGATCGAGCTTGCCCGCCGCAACGTCCTGGGCAAGGCGCTTGGTCGCGCGCGCGACCTCGTCGCGGCCGCCGTAGTTGATGGCGATGGTCAGGTTGACCCCGGTGCAGTTCGAGGTCAGCAGTTCAAGCTCGTCCATCAGCTTGATCAGCTTATTGTCCAGCTTGACCCGGTCACCGATGAAGCGCACCTGCACGTTCTCTTCCTTGAGTCCGCGGGCTTCCTTGGTGATGTAGCGCCGGAACAGGCTCATCAGCCCGGCCACCTCGGATTGGGTGCGCTTCCAGTTCTCGGTCGAAAAGGCGAAAATCGTCAGGTATTTGACCCCGACATCCGGGCAAGCCTCGACGATCTCGCGCACCCGCTTGGCGCCAGCATGGTGGCCAAAGAGCCGTGGCCGGCCCCGGCGTTGCGCCCATCGGCCGTTGCCGTCCATGATGACGGCAACGTGGCGCGGTCCGGCGCCATCGCGGATCGGCTTGGGCATGCGACTGGCCCCTCCTTCGGGTGTCATGCAGGTCTTCAGACCTGCATGATTTCTTCCTGCTTGGTCTCGAGCGCGGCGTCCACCTTCTTGATGTAGGTGTCTGTCAGGTCCTGCACTTCGGATTCCCAGAACTTCTGGTCGTCCTCGGCCAGACCGTCGGCCTTGGCCTTCTTGATCCGGTCCATGCCTTCACGGCGCACATTGCGCACAGAGACCCGCGCGCTTTCGGCGTAATGCCCTGCAACCTTGGTCAGCTCGCGGCGGCGTTCCTCGTTCAGCTCGGGAATCGGCAGCATGATGATCGTGCCGTTCATCTGCGGATTGATCCCCAGACCCGACTCGCGGATCGCCTTTTCGACCTTGTTCACAAGGCCCTTGTCCCAGACGTTGATGGTGACCATGCGCGGCTCGGGCACGTTGACGGTGCCGACCTGGTTGATCGGCGTCATCTGCCCATAGGCATCAACCTGAACCGGTTCAAGCATCGAGGCAGAAGCCCGCCCGGTGCGAAGCGATGCGAATTCCGTGCGCAGGTTTGCAATGGCGCCATCCATGCGACGCTTGAGGTCGTCGGTATCGAGTTCGAAATCTTCTGACATGATTGGTCTGCCCGCTCAGGTGTTTGTCTTTCGTCGCGCTTTCTAAGGCAGGACGTAACGGATGTATAGCCACTAGCCGGGGGTGCGCTTGAACTCCGTCCCGCGCGGGAATACCGTCGCACCGGTTCGCGACACAAAGGAGAGCCCGCTTGGCGCGCCCCGACACCAAATTCGTCGTCATCGGCCTTGGCGCCTTTGGCACCACCGTCGCCCAGGAACTGCTGCGGTTCGGCAATCACGTGATGGGAATCGATGCCAACGAAAAGCTGGTGTCGCGGCTGGCCGACACGCTGACCTCTTCGGCGATTCTCGACAGCACCGACGAGGCCGCCCTGCGCGAGGCCGGTGTCGACCGCTACGGCGCCGCGCTGGTGGCCATTGGCACAAATATCGAGGCCTCGATCCTCACGACCATGAACCTGAAGCTGCTCGGGCTCAAGACGATCTGGGTCAAGGCGATGAACCGCCCCCACCACCGGATCCTGTCCAAGCTCGGCGTCGACCGGGTTATCCTTCCCGAACAGGAGATGGGGCGCCACACCGCGCAGATGCTCAACAACCCGTCGATTCAGGATTACATGACCCTTGGCAATGGTTACAGCGTGGTCAACGTGGTGCTGCCCGAACGGTACGACGGAGTCAGCGCCGCAAAGCTGCGCATCACCGCGGAGCGCGGACTGCGCTTGCTGGGCATGATGCGCGGCACCGAATTCATTCCTTGCGAAGACCCCGACCGCCCGATGAAATGCGATGACCGGCTGGTCATCCTTGGTAAGCGTGCTGATCTGCGCGCCTTTGGCGATGCTCTCTGAAGACCGGCGATGGCGCTGAAACGACATGCCCGCAACCGGCTGCTGCGCAAGCTGCTGTACCTGTCGCCGCCGCTGAGCCTTGCGGCGCTCTATGCGATGCTTATCCTGCTGGGCGGCTTGCTGTTCAAGCTCGACCTGTCGACAACCACACCGATCAGCTGGTCGGATGCGTTCTTCACCGCCGCTTCGGCAGTGACCGTGACCGGCCTTGCGGTGTTCGACTTGGGTGTGCGCTTCACCCTGTTCGGCGAAGCGGTGCTGATGGTGCTGATCCAGCTCGGCGGGCTGGGCCTGATGACCTTCGCCGTGCTGGTGCTGGCGGCGCTGCGGGTGCCGCTGGGCATCACCGGGCAGATCTATCTGCGCGAAGAGCTGAACCAAAGCTCGCTGGCCCGGCTGATGGCGCTGGTGCGCCGGATCTTTCAGGTGGTCCTCATCTGCGAGCTGCTCGGCGCGGCCCTGCTGTGCATCAGCTTCGTGCCACAGCTGGGCTGGTGGGATGGCCTGTGGTCGGCGCTGTTCCACTCGGTCTCGGCCTTCAACAACGCTGGGTTCAGCACGTTTTCCAACGGGCTGGTGCCCTTCGCCGGGGATCGCATCGTCAATACGGTGATCCCGGCGCTCTTCATTGTCGGTGGTATCGGTTATGTGGTGATCGACGACATCGTCCGCTTGCGCCGCTGGAGCGCATTTTCACTGCACACCAAGATCATGCTCACCGGCACCGTGGCACTGATCCTGCTGGGCTGTGGCGGCTTTGCCTTGCTCGAATGGCACAACCCCCACACCCTCGGCGCGATTGACAGCACCGAAACCCGGCTCTGGGCATCGTGGTTTCAGGGCGTGACCACCCGCACCGCCGGGTTCAACACCGTCGATATCGCCCATATCCATGACAGCACCGCGCTGATGATGATCTCGATGATGCTGATCGGCGGCGGCCCCACCTCGACAGCGGGCGGCATCAAAGTGACCACCTTCGTGGTGATGTGCCTTGCCACTATCGCCTTCTTTCAGCGCCGCACCCAGCTCAATGCTTTCGGGCGCTCGATCGGCCTCATCGAAGTGCTCAAGGTGATGGCGCTGACGGCGATCAGCGTGGTGCTGTGCTTCATCGGCGTCTTCGTGCTCGCCGCAACCCACGAAGGCCATTTCCTCGATGTCAGCTTCGAAGTCGCCTCTGCCTTCGGCACCGTTGGCCTGTCGCGCGGCTTCACCGACGATCTGAGCGAATCCGGCCGGACGGTGATCGCCGTCATAATGTTCATCGGCCGTGTCGGCCCGCTGACGCTGGGCTATTTCCTCGCCACCCGCTCGGCGCCGCTGGTGCGCTTCCCCGAGGGCCGCGTGCACCTCGGATAAGGCGCAGCGTCCTGCCTTCTTCTGGCCTCAAATATCCCGGGGGGAGCGCCTTGCGCGGGGGGCAGCGCCCCCCTGCCACGCCCGCATTCAGGGATGCACTTCGGTATAGGTGCCCTGCCCGGCCAGAATGCCCCGGAAACCGCCCGGCTCGTCCAGCGAGAACACGATGATGGGCAGCTTGTTGTCCCGCGCCAGCGCGATTGCCGACGCATCCATCACCTTGAGGTTCTTGATCAGCACATCGTCATAGCTCACCCGGTCGTAGCGCACCGCATCAGTGTGCTTGGCCGGATCCTTGTCGTAGATGCCATCCACCTTGGTGCCCTTGAAGATCGCCTCGCAGGCCATCTCGTTGGCGCGCAGCGTGGCCGCCGTGTCGGTGGTGAAATACGGGTTGCCGGTCCCGGCGGCAAAGATGCAGACCCGCTTTTTCTCCAGGTGACGCACGGCGCGGCGGCGAATATAGGGCTCGGCCACCTCGTCCATGCGGATCGCCGAGATCACCCGGGTATAGACCCCCTGTTCTTCCAGCGCCGATTGCATCGCCAGCGCGTTCATCACCGTTGCCAGCATGCCCATGTAATCGGCGGTGGTGCGTTCCATGCCCTGAGCCGATCCGGCAAGGCCGCGAAAGATGTTGCCGCCGCCGATCACCATGCAGATCTCGACGCCCATCTCCTGCACCGATTTCACCTCGGAGGCGATGCGCTCGACGGTGGGCGGATGCAGCCCGTAGCCCTGGTCGCCCATAAGGGCCTCTCCAGAGATTTTCAGCATAACCCGTTTGAAGGTGGTCTGGGGGGCTTGGGTCATGTTGCGCTCCGTCGTTCGCAGGGGGTAGGATCGCGGCCATATGTGGCGGAAATCCCCGCCAGCTGCAACGGCTGACACCGCAAGAGGACCGCCCTTGGCTGACAAGCTGACCATGGCCGCAATGCGCGCGGCCCCCGATCCGGACCGCCACGTTCTGATCGCCGGACCGACTGCGTCGGGAAAATCGGCGTTGGCGCTGAAAATAGCCGATCTGGCAGGCGGTATTGTTGTCAATGCCGATGCATTGCAGGTGTTTTCCGACTGGCGCATCCTGACGGCGCGCCCCTCTGCACAAGACGAGGCGCTGGCCCGGCATGAACTTTATGGCCATGTGCCGGGACAGATTGCCTATTCCGTGGGCGCATGGTTGCGCGATCTCGATCCGCTTCTGGCGCAGGGCACGCGGCTGATCATCACCGGCGGCACCGGGCTTTATTTCACCGCCCTGACCGAAGGACTGGCCGAAATACCGCCCACCCCGCCACAGATTCGCGCCGAAGCGATGGCGCGGCTCGCTGCGGACGCGCTGCCGGACATGGTGGCCGAGCTCGATTCTGCGTCGCGGGCGCGAATCGATACCGCCAACCCGATGCGCGTTCAGCGGGCATGGGAGGTTCTGCGCGCCACCGGGCGTGGCATCGCCGAGTGGCAGCAAGCCACCCCGCCGCCGCGCCTGCCGCTGGCCGAAGCACAGCCCATCCTTTTCGATGCGCCCAAGGACTGGCTGACCCCGCGAATCGAGGGCCGTTTCGAGGCCATGCTCAAGGCTGGCGCGCTGGACGAGGCGCGGGCCAACCTCGCCACATGGTCGCCGACGCTGCCTTCGGCCAAGGCCATCGGCGCGGCCGAGCTGATCGCCCATCTGCGCGGCGAGATCCCGCTGGACGAGGCGAGCCGGCGCGCCACGACCCTGACCCGCCAGTTCGCCAAGCGCCAGCGCAGCTGGTTCCGCGCCCGCATGGGGGCGTGGCCGCGCCTGTGCCCGGCGGATCTCGCTTAACTGCCCGCGTCCGCTCGCAGGGGCAGCTGCCCGAATGGGATGCCAGCTGCACGAATAGGCTGATCTGGCTCACGCAGGGCCGAGCGCGCGCCTGCTGACCGATCCGATCCGAGCCGCATCGCGCAAAGGCGCGGGTTTCACAGCCTGCCTTGTGTCCCCTGCGTCATCCGCCGCCACACCGGCCGGTCAGTAATCGGGCCGTCGCCCTCCCGCGCGGCCCGGCCATCGCAACTGACACAATTGTTCACGGCGAAAAGCCTTGCGCCCGGTGGCCGCCTTTGTCTTTCATGTCGCCGTGCAGGGGGCCGAGCCCCTGCAAGAAAGGACAGCCCCATGTCGCTTCCGCAGCCCCGACATCCCCTCGCGCAGCTGCACGCGCGCGAATTGGCCGAGGGGCGGCTGACCCGGCGCGAATTCCTGACGCGGGTCACCGCGCTTGGGGTGCCCGTGGCGGGGGCCTATGCGCTTGGCGGCCTGCCCGCCCCGGCCCGCGCCGATGAAACTGCCGAGACCGAGGGCACCACCCTGCGCATCCAGATGGAGGTGCGCGCGCTCAAGGATCCGCGCACCGCCGACTGGTCCGAGATTGCCAATATCTACCGCGGCTGGCTGGAATATCTGGTCGAATACAACAGCGATGGCAGCGTGCGCGGCATGCTGCTTGATCGCTGGGAGGTCAGCGACGACGCGTTGACCTACACGCTGCATCTGCGCCCCGGTGTGCGCTGGAACAATGGCGACGCCTTCACCGCCGAAGATGTGGCTCGGATGTTCCGCTATTGGTGCGACCGCGAGGTCGCGGGCAATTCCATGGCCGGGCGGCTGGTGTCGCTGGTCGATCACGACACCGGGCAGCTGCGCGATGGCGCGGTAACGGTGATCGATCCGCTGACCGTGACGCTGACGCTGCAAAGCCCCGACGTGGCGCTGATGGTCGGCCTGTCGGATTATCCCGCCGCCGTGGTCCATGCCAATCACGACCCGCTGACCATGCTCGACAATCCGCTTGGCACCGGCCCCTATCTGCCCGAGGCGCTCGACCCCGGCGTGCGCGCGCTGCTGGTGCGCAACACCAACCACGACTGGTGGGGGGCGCGGACCGAAGGCTTTGGCGGGGCGACGCTCGATGCCATCGAATTCATCGATTACGGCACCGATCCGGCCAGTTGGCTTGCCGCCGCCGAGGCGGGCGAAATCGACATGATGTATGAAAACATCGGCGATTTCATTGCGCTCGCCGATGCCCTCGGCTGGCAGCGCTCCGAGGTCACCACCGGCTCGACCGTGGTGCTGCGCGGCAGTCAGATCGCCAAGCTGGATGGCCGCGCGCCCTATGCCGACGCGCGCGTGCGCAAGGCGATCCAGCTGGCCATCGACAATGAGATCGCGCTTGAACTGGGCTATAGCGGTCATGGCATCGTGGCAGAAAACCATCACGTCGCTCCGGTGCATCCCGACTATGCCGCCATCGGCCCGACAGCCTATGATCCCGATGCCGCGCTGGCGCTCATGGTCGAGGCGGGCATGGAGGACTTTGCACATGAGCTGGTCACCCTTGATGACGGGCTGACCATGCGCACCGGCGATGCCTGCGCCGCGATGCTGCGCGACGCCGGGCTGAAGGTGAAACGCACGGTGCTGCCCGGCGCGCGGTTCTGGGCCGAGTGGAAAAGCTATCCGCTGTCGATCACCGAATGGAATCACCGCCCCCTTGGCATCCAGATGCTGGCGCTGGCCTATCGCAGCGGCGAGCCGTGGAACGAAAGCGGTTATGCCAACCATGACTTCGACGTTCTGGTGGGCGAAGCGCTTGGCATTGCCGAGGCCGAGGCCCGGCGCGATATCATGGCCCGGCTCGAAGCGATGCTGCAACAGGATGCGGTGATCGTGCAGCCCTACTGGCGCTCGCTCTATCGCCATGTCCGCCCCGGCGTCACCGGCGCCGAGATGCACCCCGCCTTTGAAATCCACCTCTACAAGCTGGGCCTGCGCCCCTAATCCAGAAGATCCTCGTAGCGCGCATCGGTCAGCGTCTTGAGAAACGCCACCAGCGCATCGATGCGCTGATCGTCAAGCGCCGGCCCTTCGGTCAGCTCGTCCATGGCGATGTTCTGCGCCACTTCGGGCGCGGCAAAGGGCGCGCCGGTTTCGGGATTGATCTTTCGCTTTTCGTTGCGGGTGTTGTAGGTGTTGTAGAACAGGATCACCGTGCGCAGATCCTCGAACACGCCGTTGTGCATATACGGCCCGGTCACCGCCACGTTGCGCAATGTCGGGGTGCGATAGCGCCCCTGCGTGTCTGCCGCCGCCGATACGCCGGGATTTTGCGCCAACCCGCCATCCGTTACGGTAACGCCGTTGCTCTCGCGCAAGGCGCGGTTTTCGGGCACCCCAAGGTTGTAGTAGCGATAATCGGAAAAGGTCTCTTCGGGGTCCATGGCGCTCTGGCGCAGCTGGTGGCATTCCCGGCAATTGGTGAATTGCTGCGAAAAGAACAGCAGGCGACCAAGATCCTCCTGCTTGGTCAGTTCGGCCTCGCCTCGCAGAAACCGGTCGTATTTCGAATCGAAGGGCGAGAACTCCGGCGTGCGCTCATAGGCGGCGATGGCGCGGGTCATCGCGTCAAAGCCGCTGTCGGTATCCTCCAGCACGCCCGCGCCGAACAGCGCCGCAAAGGCATCGACGTAATCGGGGTTTTCGCGCAGCCGCGCCACCACGGCAGCCTTGTCCGGCATCCCCATCTCGATCGGGTTGAGCGGTGGAGCGCCTGCCTGCGACTCGAGCGTGCCGGCCCGCCCGTCATGGAACAGCCCGCCAACCCAGTCGCCCTCTGCGTCGGGGGCGAATTCGGGAATGAACTGGGCATAGGTGGCGGTGGGCGCGTTGCGATCGCCTAGCGAGACGCCATCGTCGCCCGGAGACGCCGCCCCGCGCGGATCGGAAAAAGCGCGCGCTGGCTCATGGCAGCTGGCGCAGCTTTGCGTCCGGTTGGCCGACAGGTTGGTATCAAAGAACAATCGCTCGCCAAGCGCCGTGATGTCATCGGGCGCGCCCACCGGCGCCGAGGCGCCAAGCCCTGC
Source organism: Salipiger sp. 1_MG-2023 (assembly GCF_030547555.1). Classification (NCBI taxonomy): domain Bacteria; kingdom Pseudomonadati; phylum Pseudomonadota; class Alphaproteobacteria; order Rhodobacterales; family Roseobacteraceae; genus Salipiger; species Salipiger sp. 1_MG-2023. The sequence continues at coordinate 93,115 of NZ_JAUOQN010000004.1, forward strand.
CGCCAATGCGGCGATCACGGTTGCGGCAAGGATGGGGGCGGCTTTCATCTTGGCGTCTTCTGGTTGGGAACGAGGATAGGCGCGGCTTTACCCCACCCGTTGCCCTTGGTCAAATTGCCCGACGTTTTCGCTCGGGATAACCCCGATACTCAGCTGCCCCAGATGGTTTTCACATAATTTCGGGTTTCGCGGTAAGGCGGCACGCCGCCATGCTTTTCCACCGCGCCCGGCCCGGCGTTATACGCCGCCAGCGCCAGCCGCCACGAGCCGAATGTCAGATATTGCTGCTTGAGATACCGCGCCCCGCCGTCAAGGTTCTGCGCCGGGTCGAGCGGATCGACCCCAAGAGCTTTGGCGGTGAACGGCATCAGCTGGGCAAGGCCAAGCGCGCCCTTGTGCGACTTGGCCTTGGCATTCCAGTTCGATTCCTGCTTCACGAGGCGCAGGAACAGGTCTTCGGGTACGCCGTGCCGCCGGGCCGCGATGCGGGCCAGATCGACGTAAGGCCCGTTGTAGCCGCCGCGATAAACCGGCGTGCGGCCCTCGTCTGCGCCCATTGGCCCCCATTTCGTGGGCGTAACCACCGAGGGCGGCTGAAGCCGCACCGAGCTGCGGTATTGTTCCGATGCGCGGTTGTCCAGAACCCCGGTCTGTTGGCGAAACAGCATCACCCGGTTCTTGGTCGAGATCGTCTCGGCCTGCGCCAACCCCGCCGTTCCCGCACAAATTACCAGTGCAGGCAGCGCCTTGCGTGCCAATGTCAACATGAGCCAGCCTCGTCCCCGCGTGTCCCAGTCCGAAGGCGCGCTGGCCTTCGCTCTCCCTTTTGGTCGGAGCCTACAGCCGCAGGCGCTTTTTCGCTACCCCAGAGGCGCAGGACGGGCAGAAACCCGCCGCCGCTGTGTTGAACAGGTTTCGGACAGGATGCGGTGGCGATTTTCAGCGGCGCGATGTAACCCTTCAGGAACCCCCGCAAGGGAACAGAATCGAAGCAATCCAGAGAGGACGGACATGGCCGGATCGGTGAACAAGGTGATCTTGGTGGGCAATCTCGGGGCCGACCCCGAGGTGCGCAGCTTTCAGAACGGTGGCAAGGTCTGCAACCTGCGCATTGCTACCTCCGAGACGTGGAAAGACAAGAACACCGGCGAACGCCGGGAGCGCACCGAATGGCATTCGGTCGCGATCTTCTCGGAGCCGCTGGCGCGCATTGCCGAGCAGTATCTGCGCAAGGGCAGCAAGGTCTATATCGAGGGCCAGCTGGAAACCCGCAAGTGGCAGGACCAGTCCGGGCAGGATCGCTATTCGACCGAGGTCGTGCTGCGCCCCTTCCGTTCGGAACTGACGCTGCTCGACAGCCGTCAGGGCGGCGGCGGCGGCGGTGATTTCGGCGGCGGCTCGGGCGGCGGTCGTGAAAGCTACGGCGGTGGCCGCGACGAAGGCTACGGCGGTGGCGGCGGCTACGGTGGCGGCAGTGGCTCTGGCGGCGGTGGCCGCAGCGCCCCGTCGCGCGATCTCGACGACGAGATCCCGTTTTAAGCATCAAGGCCCGGCGCTCCTATCGAGGCCGGGCCTTTTTCATGCCCACGTCGCCTGTGCCCTTGACCGGCACGCCGCGGCGCGGCATGCCCTGACACATGCAATTGCTTCAGACCCCGCCCCCGGACCGGCATTCGCTCTGGGAAGACCTCGCGGCCATCGTCATCGGTACGACCCTGGTGGCGCTGGCGATTCAATTCCTGCGGGCGTCCGAGCTGTTTACCGGGCAGATCGCCGGGCTGGCACTGGTGCTGAGCTATCCGACCGGCCTGCCCTTCGGTGCGATCTTCTTTGCGCTGAACCTGCCGTTCTATGTGCTGGCGGTGCGCCAGCTTGGCTGGCGCTTTACCATCAAGAGCTTCTTCGCCGTGGCGCTGATGTCGACCATGGCCGATGCCCTGCCGCATCTGCTGACCATCAACCACCTGCACCCGGCGCTGGGCGCGTCGCTGTCGGGAATACTGGCGGGCATCGGCCTGCTGTCGCTGTTCCGGCACGGGGCGACGCTGGGCGGCATCGGGGTTGTGGCGCTGTGGCTTCAGGACACGCGCGGCATCAAGGCCGGGCATATCCAGCTTGGCTTCGATCTGAGCGTGTTCACCGTGGCGCTGTTCCTGTTCGACTGGCAACAGGTCCTGTGGTCGCTGCTGGGCGCGGTCATCCTCAACCTGTTGATCATCATGAACCACCGCCGCGACCGCTACGTCGCCCGCAGCTAGATCAGATCGCCCAGGTCGTCTCGAGCGCGCCCTTGGACCGGGCCGCTGTCAATTCGCCCGCATCCAGAAGCCCGTCACCATCGGTGTCCATCCGCATGAAATCATCGGTCGACACCTCGGGCCATGCCCTCATCACCTCAAGCATGGTGAGCGTGCCATCGTGATTGGCGTCGGCGTCCAGCCCGACCCAGTCTCCGGCGATGGCGAAAGAGGCCATCAGCCCCAGCGCGGCGGCTGCCGCTAGTCGTCCCTTCATGTCGATTTCCCTAGCCTGTACGCCGCGTTGACCGCGATCAGCGTTCCGCTGAATATCAGATCCGGTGGGGCGAGAACCATGGCAAACCTGCCCGCGACCGCAGCACCGGCAGCAGATCGCCTATGCGCAAGGCAGGCATCGGCAAGCAAGCGCGCAAAGCTTGCCTGCAAGACGCAAAAGGCCCGGCGCAATGCCGGGCCTTTCGAAGCTGTTTGAAATGGCGCGCTTACAGCGAGGCCTGATAGATCTTGTCGATGTTGCTGCCGAGCAGCGCGTTGAAATCCTCGTCCGATTGCTTTTTCGACAGGCCTTCGGCCAGCGCGCGGCTGAACGAGGCGATCATCTTGGGCTGTTTGAACAGGCGCGCGCAGGCGTCATCGGTGGTATAGCCACCCGACAGCGCCACGACGCGCACACAGCGCGGGTGGTCGGCCAGCGCGTCATACAGGCCGGGCACGTTCGGGATGGTCAGCTTGATCATCACGTCGTCGCCTTCGGGCAGCGTGTCGAGCGCGGCAAGCAATTCGGCCTTGAGGATCTCTTCGGCCTCGGCCTTGGCGGGGGCGTTGATGTCAACCTCGGGCTCGAGGATCGGCACCATGCCGGCCGCGACCACCATCTTGCCGACTTCAAGCTGCTGCTCGACCACCGCCTTGATACCGACGGCATCGGCTTCGAAGATCACCGAACGCTCTTTGGTGCCGAAGATGCCGAATTCCTGCGCGGCCTCGGTCAGCAACTCTTCGAGTCCGGGCATCGGCTTCATCAGCTGCACGCCGTTTGCCTTTTCGGCAAGGCCCTTGTCGATCTTGAGAAACGGCACCACGCCGCGCTTTTCCCAGAGATACTGCGCCGAGGGCATGCCTTCGATTTCAGCGCGCATGGTGCGCTCGAACAGGATCGCACCGAGCACCTTGGCATTGGTGAAATCGGGGGCGGTGATGATCCGGGTGCGCATCTTGTGGATCTCGCCGTACATCTCGGCTTCGCCGGAATACTCGCTTTCCTCGACGCCGTATTGCAGCAGCGCCTTGGGGGTCGATCCCCCCGACTGGTCGAGCGCCGCAATGAAGCCCCCGCCCGTTTGCATCTGAGCTTTCTGCTTTGCGAACACAGCTTTATCCTGGGCCATGAAGATCCCTCTCCCGTGCGGAAATTGTTGTCTCGGGAAGGCTTAGACCAAGTGCAAACGGATGGATAGCATCCAGATCAAGTTTAACGCTAACGGAGCGCGACTTTCAGATGAATGCCCGAACGGGCGCGCACGGTCAGAAAAGCGACCGGTTCTGGCACCCGATTCGAGACGGGTGAAAAGCGCAGATCGCGCATCAGAAGCGCCAGCAAGAGCGGGCCCTCGACCATGGCAAAACCCGCACCGGGGCACACGCGCGGCCCGGCGGAAAACGGCATATAGGCGTCGCGCGCGCATTGCTTGCCGTTTTCGCTGCCCCAGCGGGCCGGATCGAATTCATCGGGGCGCTCCCAGAGCCGCTCGTGCCGGTGCTGGTGCCATGGGCTCAGCACCACCTGCGCGCCCTTGGGCAGCTTGCGCCCGCGAAACTGCTGCCCGCCGCACGTCTCGCGCACCATCATCGGCACCGGCGGGTAAAGCCGCAGCGTCTCGCGGAACACGTCGCGGGTGATGCGCAGCTTGGCCATGTCGGCGAAATCGGCGCTCTCGCACAGACGCTGGGCTTCGGCGGCGACCTTGTCCTGCCACTCGGGGTGGGTTGCCAGCAGATACAGCGCCCATGCCAGCGCTGAGGCGCTGGTTTCATGCCCCGCCAGAAAGAAGATCGCCACCTGATCGACCATTTCATCGGTCGTGAAGGTCTCGCCCGTCACGGGATCGCGGGTGGTCATGATCTTGGTGGCCAGATCGTCGGGGGCGGTGCCCGACGCGATCTCGCGCTGGCGCGCTTCGGTCAGTTCGGTGATCAGCGCCCGGATGCGCCGCGCCGAGGCTTTGGTGTCGGCCCGGTGAAACCGCGGCACAAACCGCGGCAGCGGCAGGAAGGCGGCAAGGTTCACGATCGGCTGGCTGCGCTGATAGGCCCGGAATTCGTGAAACACCCGGCTGGCAAGATCGTCTTCGATAGGGATCGAGAACAGCGTACGAAAAATGATGTCGGCGGCGGCGTGGCTGGTCTGTTCCTCGATCTCGACCGTGTCGCCCGCGCGGCTGCGCAGCCGGGCGCGGGCCGCCTGACTGGCCTGCCACATGGCGGGAAAGGTCTCGCGCAGGCGCCCGCCCTCGAAGGCCGGATCGATGATGCGCCGCTGCCTGAGCCATTTTGCGCCATTGGTCAGAAACACCGACTCGCCCAGCAGCGGGCGCAGCCCTTCGGCGATGCGCCCCGACTTGGGAAACGCCATCGGGCTTTCCTTCAGCACGGTCTTCACCAGATCGGGCTGGTTGATCAGGTAGCTGCGAAAGAATGGCGTGCGGAATTCGGCCATCCACGCCCGGTAAAGCCGCGCCGGCTGCGCCGACAGGATATCTTGGCGAAACAGTCGCAGATAGCGCAGCAGCGAAACCTTGTCGGGCCGTGAGGGTGGCTTGGGCGGGATCATGGCGCGGTGCTGGTGAATTTGCTGGCGGGCAGCTCGATGCGGCTGGCCGAAGGGGGGCGACCCGCGTAGCGGCTGCGCAAGGTCAGCGGGCCGGCGGTGATGCGGAAATAATCGTAATCCAGCGGCTGATCGAAGGCACACAGATACTGAAAATGCAGCCGGAAGAACCGCCAGCGCAATTCAGCCCACCGCGCCGGGCTGAGCGATCTGGTAAATTGCGCCGAGAATACCAGCGGCCAGAGCTTGCTTTCGGGGGCGACGCCGCTGACCGCCACCGGATCGCACAGCGCAAAGGCGCAGCCGTCGCCGGGCGCGGTGACGTCGATCCATGCGATCTCCGGGCGCATCGACAGATCGGCCAGATCGGCGCGCAGCCGCCATGCGCCGCGCAGGAACGACACCATCGGCACCACCTGCCCGAGGCTGAGAAACGCCAGCTGCGGCCCCTGCGCAGGCAGGGGCCCGGCGCGGGCAAGATCCGCAAGGATCGACACCGCCAGATGCGCGCCAGAGCTGTGACCGACCACCAGCACCTCGTCGACATCCTCGCGCAGCGCCGCCGCGATGATCTGCCCGAACTCCGCCATGCGGGCTTCAAGCTCAGGGGGATTGGCGCCCTTGTGCTGCGCCGAATAGGCGTAATCATGCATCAGATAATAGGCGAACAGCTTGCCGTCCTTCGCCTTGAACCAGCGCAGGATCAGCACGGCCACAGCCGCGCCCGCAACGGCGCCAAGCAGCGTGGCCACGACACCGATCCACGGCGCCAGCAGAGCCACAATTTTCAGGACGGCCCAGCCAGCCAACAGCGCGAGCAGAAGTTGCAACAACAGCGCCCCGACCGGGTAAAGCGCCGCGATCACCGGCCCCTTGCGCAGCCGCATCAGACGGCGCAGCGCCCCGGTCGCGATGTATTCCCAAGCGGTGCGCAGCAGTTGCAGATAGGTCGCGGAGATGCTGGTCGACATGCTGGCGCGCACGATGTCGGACCAGACCAGCACCTCGATATCGGTCTGAACCCGCGCGCCATCCTGCGTGCTGACCACGTGCCAGCCATAAGGCCCGCCGCCCGCTTTTGGCGACAGCGCGATATCGTATCCGCTGATGGCGGCCTGCGCCGTGCCCTCCTTGCGGTAAAGCTCGCGGTAGCGGCGCGGATGAATCGGATCATAGCCGGGGATGTAGAACACCCGCCTGCGCCGCACCTCCTGCCCGCTCATCAACGCTCCGTCCCTGTTGCTGCCTCTTGTGCCACCCTGACCGTGATGGATCACTTGGGCAAGAGCGCGGCGCAGCGATGGTCAAATGTGCAACAGGGCGCGGATTCGCGCCCACACCGGCGTCAGCCCAGCGTGGCGAGGCCCGGAAAGGTCTCGAGTAGCCAGAAGGAAAACGCCGAAAAGCCCCCCGTCAGCATCAGCAAGCCGATGGTCCAGAGCAACAGGCCCATCAGGCGCTCGATCCGCTCCATGTGGCGTTTCATCCACGACATGACGCCGCCGAGTTTGCCAAGGAAGGCCGCGACCAGCAGAAACGGAATGCCGAGCCCCGCCGCATAGACGCCCAGCAGCAAGGTGCCCCGCGCCACCGAGGCTTCGGAGGCCGCCAGCGTCAGGATCGCCCCCAGCTGCGGGCCGATGCAGGGCGTCCAGCCAAAGGCAAAGGCCAGCCCCAGCAGATAGGCGCCAAAGGCAGACCCGCCCCGATCACCGACATCAAGTCGCGCCTCGCGGTCGAGAAAGCCGATGCGATACACCCCAACAAAATGCGCGCCAAAGATCATTACGACGATGCCAGCCGCCGTATTCAGCGCCTGCTGGTATTGCAGCAGCGCCAGTCCAAGCGCCGAGGCGGCAAAGCCCAGCAACAGGAACACCGTCGACAGACCCATTACGAAGAACAGTGCCGGAAGCAACACCTTGCCGGACCGCCCCTGCACCTCGGCCATCGAGATGCCGCTCATATAGGCCAGATAGGGTGGCACCACGGGCAGCACGCAAGGGCTGAGAAAAGAGATCACCCCAGCGGCAAGCGCCACCATCATCGCCGGCAGAAGGCTGGCATCTATAAGATCGATTCCGAACATGGTGCTTTCCTAGAAGATCGGGCCGCCTTCGTCACGCGGCGGGCTGTCACAAGCGCGTGGAGCGCAACGATTGCATGGGGTTTCATCTGTAGTGCCACGGTTTTGCGATCAGGGATGTGGCTTTATGCACTGGTTTGAAATGCAAAACGCCCCGGATGCTCTCCGGGGCGTTTGCGTTTTCTCGGTACCAGGACCGGGGTCAGTTGCCCATCGACCACCAGCCGCGGCGCTTGGGCTTGCCATCATCCTCGGCACCACCCGCATCGACCGTTTCAGCGACGGGGGGCGCTTCGGGCTGCGGCGTTTCGGCGGGCGCGTCTTCAACCTGCGGTGCGGGCTGTTCGGCCTGCGGCGCGGGCTGTTCGGCCACCGGAGCAGGCTCTTCGGCTTGAGGCGCAGCTGCGACCTCTTGCTCTACAGGCGCGACGCTTTCAGAGGCCTGCGCAACCTCGGGGGCGGGAGCCGCCTCGGGCTGCGGCGATGCTTCGGCGACCGGCTCGGCGGGCTGTTCCACTGGCGCATCTTCGACGACCGGAGTGGGCGCCGGGGCGGGAGCTTCCTCGATCACCGGCTCCTGAGCCGGGACGACGGGCTCCGGCGCAGCCTCTGCGACAGGCTCGGCCTGTGCGCTTTCGCCAGCCGGTTCAGCTGCGGGCGCGGCCTCTGGCGCGGGCGCCGCTTCGGCCTCGTCGGCCTTCGGCTTGCGCGTCCGGGTCCGGCGGCTACGGGTCCGCTTGGGCTTGCTTTCCTCGGTCGGTTCCGGGGTTTCGGCAGGCGCTTCCTCTGTCACCACCTCAACCGAGGCTGCGACCACTTCGGCGGGTGTTTCGACGGCTTCAGGCGCATCATCAGAGCCGGCGCCGTCGGAGTCAGCGCGATCGCCATCGGACGTGTCATCCTTGTCCTTCGAGCGCGACCGCCGACGCCGGCGACGGCGCTTCTTGGGCTTGGTTTCGTCCTCGCCTTCGGCTTCGGGGGCGCTGGCCTCCTGCGTCTGGGCTTCGGTCTCGGCCTCGACCTCGGTCTCCTCTTCGGCGACATCGAGATCTTCGTCGATCTCGTCCATCAGCGTGGTGTCGACAGAAACCACCGGCACGACCACTTCGGGCACAGAGCGCGTCGCGGTCTTGAACTTCTCCATGGTGAAGTCCGGCGAGACGAGATGCAGATCGCCCTCGATGCGCACGGACATGCCATAGCGCGCCTCGATCATGGCGACATGCTCGCGCTTCTGGTTCATCAGGTAGTTGGCGATGCTGACCGGCACCTTGACCAGAACTTCGCGCGAACGGCGGCGGGTGCCTTCCTCTTCGATCTGGCGCAGGATGTTCAGCGCCATATTGTCATCGGAGCGGATCAGGCCGGTGCCGTGGCAGGCCGGGCACGGCTGGGTCGTCGCCTCGATCATGCCGGGGCGCAGACGCTGACGCGACATTTCCATCAGGCCAAAGCCCGAGATCCGGCCAACCTGAATGCGGGCGCGGTCGGTCTTGAGCTTGTCCTTGATCTTTTTCTCGACGGCGGCGTTGTTCTTGCGCTCTTCCATGTCGATGAAATCGATCACGATCAGCCCGGCAAGGTCACGCAGACGCAGCTGGCGTGCCACCTCTTCGGCGGCTTCGAGGTTGGTCTTGAGCGCAGTTTCCTCGATCGAGCCTTCCTTGGTGGCGCGGCCCGAGTTCACGTCGATCGCCACCAGCGCCTCGGTCACACCGATCACGATATAGCCGCCGGATTTCAGCTGCACCGTCGGGTTGAACATCGACGACAGGTAGCTTTCCACCTGATAGCGTGCAAACAGCGGCATCGATTCAGCGTAATGCTTCACGTTCTTGGCGTGGGACGGCATGATCATCTTCATGAAGTCCTTGGCGATCCGGTAGCCCTTTTCGCCTTCGACATGCACCTCGTCGATGTCGCGGTTATAGAGGTCGCGGATCGACCGCTTGATCAGGTCGCCTTCCTCGTAGATCTTGGCGGGCGCGATGGACTTCAGCGTCAGTTCGCGGATCTGTTCCCACAGGCGCTGCAGGTATTCGTAATCGCGCTTGATCTCGGTCTTGGTGCGCTTGGCGCCAGCGGTCCGGATGATCAGCCCCGCGCCCTTGGGCACGTCGATTTCCTGCGCGATCTGCTTGAGCTTGGAGCGGTCGGCGGCGTTGGTGATCTTGCGCGAGATGCCGCCACCACGGGCGGTGTTGGGCATCAGCACGCAGTAGCGCCCGGCAAGCGACAGGTAGGTGGTCAGCGCGGCGCCCTTGTTGCCACGCTCTTCCTTGACCACCTGCACCAGCATGATCTGGCGAACCTTGACGACTTCCTGAATCTTGTACTTGCGCGCACGGGGCTTGCGCACCGGGCGGATGTCTTCCTCGGTGTCATCGTCGGCGACGGATTCGATGCTGTCATCGCCATTGTCCTGATCCGGCTCGTCGTCGCCATCGTCATTCTGCTCGTCATCGGACGAATAGCTGGCCGGGGCCTCGTCTTGCGATGCCTCGTCTTCCGGGGTCGCATCCGGAACCGGTGCTGGCGTCACAGCCGTCTCGGCGTCAGCGGCGGGCTCGCCCGCAGGGGTGGCCTGTGCGTCGTCAGCGGCTTCGGTGTCATCGCCAAGGTCGATGGTTTCCATGCCCGAGATCTCGGAGACCTCGGCGCCGGTGGTCTTGTCTTCGGTCTTGGTCTTTTCAGCCTTGGTGCGCGAGCGCGAACGGCGCGAGCGAGAGCTGCGCTTGGGCTTGTCGTCTTCTTCCTCTTCCGCCTCGGCGGCAAAGGCGGCCTCTTCTTCCATCAGCGCCTGACGATCGGCGACCGGGATCTGGTAGTAATCGGGGTGAATTTCCGAGAACGCCAGAAAACCGTGACGATTGCCACCGTAATCGACAAACGCCGCCTGAAGCGAGGGCTCTACCCGCGTGACCTTGGCGAGATAGATATTTCCGGCGAGTTGCCGTTTGTTCTCGGATTCGAAATCGAATTCCTCGACCTTGTTTCCGTCGACCACCACGACGCGGGTTTCCTCCGCGTGGGTGGCGTCGATAAGCATTTTCTTGGGCATGGTATCCGTCTGCACGGCGCATGCGCCCGTGACCCGCCCGGAGGCGGTTTCAAAGGTGTTGCGGCGTGGCTTGTCTGGGCGAGTTGCGGCGCGCAGGCACGGGAAGACGATCCGTCTTCGCCCGAGTGCCTGATGTTCGTCGCACGCTTCATCGCGTTTCTTCTCCGACGCATGTCCGTATCCCCGTCACGGGGTATCCGCCTGCGCCTGTTTGAGGCCCTCCGCCTGAGCGGTTCGGGCAGTCTTCGTGTGACCTTGCGGCCCGATCGGTCTGCGACGGCTTCCCGGTAGGGGATGCGGCGGCGCAGCGAAACTCATTGGGCGGTCGCAGTGCGACCACCTCAGCTAAAGCATAAGGGAAGTGCTGTGGAAAAGACAATATCCAATGTGACGGCGCTATGTCGGCTGCGCAGGGCGGTTTTGGCGGGAAAATTCACCGCAGCGGGCAGCGCAGCTTGGCGAAGACGGCCTGCCAGTTGGTCAGGGGCGCGCCACGGCCCGCAGTTAATCCCGACCAAGGCAAATGGCGATGCAACCGCACGGCGCCCTGGCGCGTTAAACACAACACGCGCCGCATGGCGTGGATGATCAGGGAAAAGGAGCAAGACATGATCCGCAAGAAGGGATCGGCGAACTGGCAAGGCGGCCTCAAGGACGGGACCGGCACGATTTCGACGGAATCCGGCGTGCTTGATGCTGTCAACTACGGCTTCAACAAGCGGTTCGAAGGCGCGCCCGGCAGCAACCCCGAAGAGCTGATCGCTGCCGCCCATGCCAGCTGCTTTTCCATGGCGCTGAGCATGGTTCTGGGCGAGGCGGGCTTCACCGCCGATGACATCTCGACCGAGGCAACTGTGTCGCTTGAAAAGCAGGACGGCGGCTTCGCGGTGACCAAGAGCCATCTCGTGGTGACGGCCAAGGTGCCGAACGCGTCAGAGGCCGAGTTTGCAGAGGCGGCGAACACCGCCAAGGCGAACTGTCCGATCTCGAAGCTGCTGAACGCCGAGATCACCATGGAGGCCACGCTGGTTTGAGACATGGCTGTTTCTTTGGTTAATCATAAAGGCGGCGTCCGATGATCGGGCGCCGCTTTGTTGCTGAGGTTGGAGGGGGGCCAGCCCCCCGCGCTTCGCGCCCCCCCGGAGTTTACCGGGCAAGATGAAGACGGGGCGCAGCGCGTCGGGCCGACGGTGTCGAGAGCCTGTCAGCCGAAGCTTTTGAGCCGCTTGACCAGGCTCGACGTGTCCCAGCGCCCGCCGCCCATGTTCTGCACATCCTTGTAGAACTGATCGACAAGGGCCGTGACCGGCAGCGAGGCGCCGTTTTCCTCGGCGGTGGCGAGGCAGATCGCGAGGTCCTTGCGCATCCAGTCGACCGCGAACCCATGTTCGAACTTGTCGTCGAGCATGGTTTCGTAACGGTTGACCATCTGCCACGAGCCTGCCGCCCCGCCGCCGATCACCTCGACCACCTTGCGCGCGTCGATCCCGGCCTTTTCGGCAAAGGCCAGCCCTTCGGAGAGGCCCTGCACCAGCCCGGCGATACAGATCTGGTTGACGCTTTTGGCCACCTGCCCCGCGCCGCTGTCGCCGATGCGGCGGCAGAGCTTGGAATAGGCGTCGATCACCGGCTCGGCGGCATCGTATTGCGCCTGCTCGCCGCCGCACATCACCACCAGCTGGCCGTTTTCGGCACCGGCCTGTCCGCCGGAGACGGGCGCATCGACGAACCCCTTGCCCTGCTCTGCTGCGATCGCCTGAAGCTCGCGCGTCACCATCGGGCTGACGGTGGTGTGATCGACGAAGATCGCCCCGGCCGCCATGCCCGCGAAAGCGCCGTCTCCACCAAGGCAGACGCTGCGCAGATCATCGTCATTGCCGACGCAGGCCATCACGAAATCGGCGCCCATCGCCGCCTCGCGCGGGGTCGGTGCGGCGGCTCCGCCATGTTCGGTGGCCCATTTTTCGGCTTTGGAGACGGTTCGGTTGTAGACGGTGACCTCGTGCCCGGCGCGGGCCAGGTGGCCGGCCATCGGGTATCCCATCACCCCGAGGCCCAGAAAGGCGCATTTCGCCATTGGTTCAAGCTCCCGTTATCGTTGTCATCTGTGACCTACGCCGCTGGCCGCGCTCTTGGCAAGGGGGCGGGGAGACGATAAGCCAGTCTCTCAGGGCCAGATTTGCGGGGCACCCGATGGCGACACTCTTTCGATGGCTGCTGCGGCTGGCCAGCATGGCGATCTTTGTCACTGTGGTGGCTGTGCTGCTGGTCTATTACCTCGCCGCGCGCTCATTGCCCGAGTATGACAAGACGCTGGCGGTAAACGGCATCGCCAGCAGCGTCGAGATCGTGCGCGACAATTCCGCCGTGCCGCATATTTTTGCCAGCAGCGATGCAGATGCCTATTTCGGCCTCGGGTATGCCCATGCGCAGGACCGTCTGTGGCAGATGGTGCTGATGCGGCGCACCGTGCAGGGGCGCTTGTCCGAGCTGTTCGGGCAGCGCACGCTTGATACCGACATCCTGATGCGCCGGCTTGATCTTTACACGCTGGCCACCCGGTCGGTCGCAGCGCAGACCCCCGAAGCTCTGGCGGCGCTGAAGGCTTATGCCAAGGGCGTCAACGCCCGTATCGCCGAGATCAATGACCAAAGCCTTGGCCGCGGCGCGCCGGAGTTCTTTGTTTTCGACGCGCCCATCGCGCCATGGCAGCCCGCTGACAGCATCGCGCTGGTCAAGCTGATGGCGCTGCAACTGTCGGGCCAGTTCCGCGACGAGATCCTGCGCGCGCGCAGCTCGCTGCTGTTGCCCGATCCGGCGCGGCTGGCCGACATCCTGCCCGATATTCCCGGCGAGGGCACCGCCGCCCTGCCCGCCTATGCCAGCCTGCTGCCGGATGCGCAGTTTCCGCGCTACGCCGCGACGTCCGAGCCGGACGATCCGCTGTCGCCGGTGCCGCGGCGCGGGCTGGCGGGGGCGTCGAATGTCTGGGCGGCGGCGCCTGCCCGCTCCGCCGGGGGCGGCACGCTACTGGCGAATGATCCGCATCTTGGCCTGACGGCGCCGTCGACATGGTACCTTGCACGGCTGCAACTGCAAAGCGGCGGGGTCATCGGCGGCACCATTCCGGGCATTCCGACGGTGTTGCTGGGGCGCTCGCCAAAACTGGCATGGGGGATCACCTCATCCTACCTCGACGATCAGGACCTGCATATCGAAGAGCTGAACCCCGATGATCCGCAGCAATACCGCACCCCGGACGGCTGGGCCCGCTTCACCACGCGGCGTTCGATCATCGAGATCAAGGGCAGCACGCCCGTCACCGTCACCCTGCGCTGGACCGAAAACGGCCCGGTGCTGCCGATGGCGCGCTTTGGCATCGACGCGATCACCCCCGCCGGGCATGTGATGACCCTGAGCTGGACGGCGCTGTCGGATCAGGACACATCTCTTAGCGCGGCGCTGGCGCTGATGGGGGCGCAGGACGTCGACGCGGCGATGCAGGCCAGCAAGCTTTACGTGGCACCCTCGCAGATGCTGACGGTGATCGACGAGCGCCATATCGGCATGAAGCTGGTCGGCGCGATGCCACGGCGCGATGCGGCGATGCAGGCTCAGGGGCGCCTGCCCTCGCCCGGCTGGATCGAAACCAACCGCTGGCAGGGCGTTTTCCCGCCCGAGGACAATCCCGAATGGATCGACCCCGAAGGCGGCATCATCGGCAACACCAACAACAAGATCCTCGATCGGCCGTTCCCCGAGCATGTCAGCTTTGACTGGGGTGACAGCCAGCGCGTCACCCGCTGGACACAGATGATGCAGGGGCGGCAGGTGCACACCCGCGACAGTTTTATCGAAGCGCAGCTTGATACCGTGTCGCCGGCGGCGCGCACCCTGCTGCCGCTGATCGGGCGCGATCTGTGGTACACCGGTGAGGCCTCGGCCGAGGGCACCCCCGCCCGCCAGCGCGAGCGGGCGCTGGATCTGCTTGCCAACTGGAACGGCGAGATGAGCGAGCATCTGCCCGAACCGCTGATCTATGCCGCTTGGCTGCGCGCCTTGCAGGATCGGCTGATCCGCGACGAGCTGGGCCCGCTGGCCGACGAGTTCGACCATGTCGAGCCATTGTTCATCGAACGGGTGTTTCGCGATGTCGACGGGGCCGGTGCATGGTGCGACGTGATCCGCTCTGTCGCGGTGGAAAGCTGCACCGACATCGCCCGCCTGTCGCTGGACGATGCGCTGGTGTGGATCGGCGAGCATTACGGCAACGCGCTGGAATCGCTGCGCTGGGGCGATGCGCATCAGGCGGTCCATCGCCACAGCGTGCTGGGCGACGTGCCGATTCTGCGGGCCTTCGTCAACATCCGGCAGAATACCTCGGGCGGCGATTTCACCCTTCAGCGCGGCGTCAGCTCTGGCAAGGACCCAGAGCCGTTTCTCAACGTTCATGCGGCGACCTATCGCGGGGTCTACGATTTCAACGACCCGGATTCGTCGGTGTACATCTCCTCGACCGGGCAGTCGGGGCACTTCCTGTCGCGGCATTACGACAATCTGGGCACGCTGTGGCGGCGCGGAGAATACATTCCGATGTCGCTGGACGAAGACCTCGCCCGCGCCGCATCGATCGGCGTGACCCATCTTGTGCCCCCCCAGCCCTGAGCATCCGGCATATGATCGGGACCGATGTGGATATGTTTGATCTTACCGCTGCCCGCCAGATCGTCCGGCGGGCGCTAGCGCGGCAGTGGCCCGGCGAAGCGTTCGGGCTGGGCAGTCTCAAACCCGACCCGGGCGCGGCGGCGCATGTTCTGTGCGCCGCCAGCCCGGACAGGCTGCTGGTGGTCAAGGTCTATGCGCCAGGTGCCAGCGACAAGGCGCAAGCGCAGTTTGCCCGTCAGCAAAGCGTGACCAAGGCGTTGCCCGGCATCGCCCCCGAGGTGTTGTTCTTTGACGATGCGCTGCGGGTTCTGGGCATGCGCTATATCGACGGGCCGACCCTGGCGGCGCTGTGGCCCAGATTGGCGCCTGCCGCCCGGCTGATGCGTCTTGAACAGGCGGGCCGCTGGTTGTCGAGGTTTCACGGGCTTAGCATGGCGGCGCATCCCTTCCGCCCGCGCGGGCCGCTGGACTGGCTGGCAAAGCTGGTCGAAAGCCACCGCAGCGGGCTACGCGAGATCCCCGAATTCCCCATCTTCGAACGCCACGTGGCCGAATTGGAGAGCTTTTTCCCGCTGGTGCGCGGGCGGCCTTCGCAGCGCGCCATACTGCACCGAGACATGCACCTGTCGAACCTGCTGGCTGCGCCGGGCGGGCTTGTCGGGCTTGATTTCGAGAACACCCGCGCCGACGAGCCATTGCGCGATCTGGTCTGGCTGCTGATCGACGCCATGGCGCGCAGCGACCCCGAGCAATACGCCCATATTCCCGGCGCGGCGCTGGCGCGCGGCTATGGTGCGCTGATGGCAGAGCCCGCCGTAATGATCTTTATTCAGCGCATGGTTGCGCTTGGGATCTGGGCGGCGACGCCGGCGCGCCCGTCGCAGCACCACGTTGCGCGCTTTGTCGCCGCTCGGCAGGTGGCCGAGCTGAGGGTGCCGCTGTTCGTGCCGGGCCGCGCTTGACGCTCTGCGGTATCGGGCAGGACGCTCGTCTCAACCAGCGCCTGCCCGATACTGTAGCGTCTCAGAGCGTTTCGAACTGGGCGCGGTCCTTGGCGCTCCAGCGCAGTTGCAGCATGTAGCCGTCGTCATCCTGTGTCTCGGATTGCACCACGCCCTTTTCGAACAGCCACGCCCGGCGCTTGCCATCGTCAAAGCCAAGCCGCAGTTCTTCGTCGATGCTCTCGCCCTGCAACCGGTCGGTGACCGAGCGCAGCAGCATGTCCAGCCCGTCTCCGGTGATCGCCGAGGTGGCAAAGATGCCCTCGTCGCGCTCGGCCCGCAGCATCATCGCGTCCCGCGCCTCGGGGTCGAGACGGTCGGTCTTGTTCCAGACCTCAAGCAGCGGCACATCTTCGGGCACGCCAAGCGAGGACAGGATCTGATCGACATCGCGCGCCTGTTCGGCGCTGTTGGGATGCGAAATGTCGCGCACATGCAGGATGATGTCGGCGGCCAGCACCTCTTCGAGCGTGGCGCGGAAGGCGGCGACCAGCTCGGTCGGCAGATCCGAGATGAACCCGACGGTGTCGGACAGGATGATGTCGATGCCCGTCGGCAGGCGCACCGCCCGCATGGTCGGATCGAGCGTGGCGAACAGCATGTCCTTGGCCAGCACCTCGGCCCCGGTAAGCCGGTTGAACAGCGTCGACTTGCCAGCGTTGGTATAGCCCACCAGCGCAACGATCGGATAAGGTACCTTGGCGCGGGCCTTGCGGTGCAGCTCGCGGGTTTTCACCACCCGTTCGAGCTGGCGACGCAAGCGCACGAGCTGCTCGTCAATGGCGCGCCGGTCTGCCTCGATCTGGGTTTCCCCGGGGCCGCCGACAAAGCCAAGCCCGCCGCGCTGACGTTCAAGGTGGGTCCAGGCCCGCACCAGCCGGGTGCGCTGATAGCTCAGCGCCGCCATTTCGACTTGAAGCACGCCTTCGCGGGTGGCCGCACGATCGGAAAAGATCTCGAGGATCAGCCCGGTGCGGTCCAGAAGCTTGACCTTCCACTGCTTTTCAAGATTGCGCTGCTGCACCGGCGACACCGGGCCATCGACCAGCACCAGCTCTACCTCTGCCGCTTCGATCAGGCCGCGCAGTTCCTCGACCTTGCCCGAGCCGAACAGCATCCCCGGATGCGGGTCGCGCAGCGGCACGACGGTCGAGCCCACGACCTCGAGATTGGGAAGCGCACCGGCCAGAGCAACGGCTTCTTCAAGCGCCATGTCGGCGTCACGCCGGTCACGGTCGTAGCGAATATCGGGATGCAGAACCCAGGCGCGGGTCACATGCGTGTCGTGCTCTTTCAATCGCTGCCGTCGCCGTCATAAAGGTTGATCGGCTGCGACGGCATGATCGTTGAAATCGCGTGCTTGTAGACCAGCTGCGACTGGCCATCACGGCGCAGAAGCACACAGAAGTTGTCGAACCAGGTGATGACTCCCTGCAGCTTGACACCGTTAATCAGAAACACAGTCACTGGAACCTTGGTCTTGCGGACGTGATTCAGAAACGCGTCCTGCAGGTTTTGCCTATCCGAAGCCATTAAATTGCCTTTTTTTTCTGCCCCTTGTGGCGGAGCTTCCATCCCTCGTACGGGCGAGTATGTCGCGTGCGAGTGGGAACTTCCAGTGCAAAAACAAACGGTGACTGCGCGATGCGGCACCATCTTTCATCCTGCGCCCAACCACGAGGCAACGAGATTCAGTCGCGCCAGAGATCCGGCGTCAGCAAGACGATGATCGCCATCAGTTCCAGCCGCCCCAGAACCATCACGCCGCCCAGTACCAGCTTGGCCCCGTCGTTGAGTTGCGCAAGGTTTACCGGCACTTCAGCGGCAAAGGGGATGAGCGGGCCGCAATTGGTCAGACCGGCGATGGTCAGCACCATGGCGTTTTCGAAATCGATGTTGAAGATCGAAAAGATCAGCGAAAACACCGCGACGGACATGGCAAAGAGCATGAAGAACACCCATGCGATGAACGCGCCCTGCCGCCGCATCCGGCGGGCCAGCGCGCCGTTTCGCCCGATGGAATGCGGGTGCACCAGACGTTCCAGTTCGCGCTTTCCGGCCAGATACAGCGCATAGATCCGCAGCAGCTTGACCCCGCCCGCAGTCGTCGCAACGCCGCCGCCGACGATGGCAAGCCCCATCAGGATCAGCCCCGGCGTCGGCAGCCCCGACCAGCCCTGCGCCGCGACCCATTGCTTGCTGACAAAGCCGGTGGTCGACAGGAAGGAAAGCGCGGTGAACACCCCGCCCCACAGCGCGCCCAGCCCTTGCGTGAGGTTGCTTTCGGTGCCGATGTCGAACGAGGCGATCCAGTGCCGCAGGAACAGCGCCAGCGGCACCAGCGCCGAAATGACGATGCCAAGACGGAATTCAGGGTCTTCACGCAGGCCGGGCCGGAAGGCAGCGCCGGTGTCACTGGAAAAGGTCAGCCGCGACAGTGCAAAGAACAGGAAGCAGAACAGAATCATTTCGCCCGCCAGACCCGCACTGGACCCGACCGGCCCGCCCACCGGCGAAATGCCGGAGGTCGACAGCGTCGACATGGCATGACTTATGGCGGTCAATGGCGGGTCTCCGGCCATCATCAGCATGATCCACAGCGCCAGCGTCAGCCCGCTGTAGATCGGCACGAGGTGGCGCGCCGAGACGATCAGCCGCTGCGCCGGGTCGGACATGTCGCGCTGCGCAGCGCCAGCATCGACGCTTTGCCCCGGCTCGCCGCGGGCGGTGATCTCGAACCCGCCCAGTGTCAGCGGCGCAAGGATCGCGGCGGCAGCGACCCACATCAGCAGCCCGCCCATCCAGCCGACCTGCGCCCGCCACAGATGCTCGGCCGAGGACAGCCGCGTCGGATCGAACAGCGTTGCGCCGGTGGTGGTGAAGCTCGACACCATTTCGAAGAAGGCGTTCAGAAAGGTCGTGGTGCGCACCGCTTCGTGAAAGGGCACGGCGAACAGCGCCGGCAGCAGCACGAAGGCCAGCAGCAGCGCAAACAGCTGGCGCGAGGCGGTGCGATTGTAGCGCCGGTTCGACATAGCGATGCCGGTCAGCGCAGTCAGCACCATCCCCACGATCCCGGCGTAAAAGAAACTGCGCGCGTCGTGAAATTCCTGTTCCGCCAGCGCCACGGCGGCGGGCAGGATCATCGACGCGCTGGACAGCCCGGTCAGCAGCAACAGCAATGGCAATCTGTAAAGCGCTGCCATGGCTCAGAAAAAATCGATCGAGACCTGGAGCAGCTTTTCAACCTGCGCCACGTCCTTGGACAGGGCAAAGATCACCACCCGGTCGCCATCTTCGATGCGCAGCTCACCGGTGAGCTTGACCACCTTGTCATCCTTGCAGACCGCGCCGACGAGCACGCCTTCGGGAAAGTCGATCTCGCGGATCTGCTTGCCCGCCAGAGAAGAGGTCGACAGCACCTCGGCCTCGATCACCTCGGCCTCGGCGTCGCCGATGGAATAGACCGACCGCACCCGCCCGTGCCGGATGTGGCGCAGAATCGAGCTGACGGTGGTGGCGCGCGGGTTGATGAAGGCATCGACGCCCAGCGGTTCCATCAGCGGAATCAGCGTCGGGTCGTTGACCAGAGCAATGGCATAGGGGCAACCCGCCGCCTTGGCGCGCACCGCGGCCAGCATGTTGGTCTTGTCGTCTGCCGTCACGCACAAAACGGCATCGGCGCGCTCGATCCCGGCTTCGGTCAGCAGCGCGGCGTCAAGCCCATCCCCATGCAGAACGATGGTGCGCTCAAGCGCGTCAGCAGCGCGTTCGGCGCGGGGCCGGTCGCGTTCGATGACCTTGGCGCGGATGCGGTCGGTGCGCTTTTCAAGCGCGCTTGCCACGGCAAGCCCGACGTTGCCGCCGCCGATAATCACCACGCGTTCCTGTTTTTTCTGAGACTTGCCAAAGATTTCCAGCGTGCGGTGAATGTCGTCCTTGTGGCTGATGATATAACAGGAATCGCCCGCGAAGATCTGGTCGCGCGGTTCGGGCGCAAACAGCGTGCCATCGCGGCGGATGCCGACCACCACCGCGCGCAGGGTCGAGAACAGGTCGGAGAGCTGGCGCAGCGGCGTGTTCACGATCGGGCAATCGGCTTCGATGGTCAGGCCAAGCAGATGCGCACCGCCATCGAGAAACCGTTCGGTATCAAACGCGGCAGGTGCCTCGAGTCGCTGCTGCGCGGCCTCGGCGACCTCTTTTTCCGGAGAGATCACCACGTCGATAGGCATGTGGTCGCGCCGGTAGAGATCCGAATAGATCGCCGTCAGATAGGATTGCGCCCGCAGGCGCGCGACCTTGCGCGGAATGGCAAAGACCGAATGGGCAACCTGACAGGTCACCATGTTGACCTCGTCGGAATAGGTTGCCGCGATGATCATGTCGGCATCGCGCGCCCCGGCCTTTTCAAGCACATCCGGGTAGGAGGCAAAGCCAGCGATGCCCTGCACGTCGAGCGTATCGGTGGCGCGGCGTACGAGATCGGGATTGCTGTCGACGACAGTGACGTCGTTGCGCTCTCCGGACAGGTGGCGGGCGATCTGCCAGCCGACCTGACCCGCGCCGCAGATGATGACTTTCATGCCAAGTCCCCGTTGCTTCGTGTTCCGGCATGGCACGGGATGTGCGGGGGGTCAACGCTGTGCCCACCTGTCATCGCAGCGCCGTGTCGGGATGTTGCGCCAGCGAGGGGCCAGCCCCTCGCGCTCCCCGGAGTTTAGGGGCAAGATGAAGACTGGCGCGGCGCGCTATCCGGAGGGTGCGGTGCTGCGGGATTGCCACGTCTTGCGCCAGGCGCGCCAGCTTTCGCGGCTTTCCCATTTGTAGCTGGGATCGTCTGCGACCTGTGCCCACCAGAGGCGCCCCTGCCCGATGCGCCAGGGATCGAGGATCAGCCCTTGCTCCCACGGCTGGTCTTTTGCGGTGATGACCACGGTGGCGTGTTCTAGCGTTATGCCGCGCCCGTTGCCGATGGCGCGGTGCAGATCGAGTGTTCGCAAGCGCGCGGCAGTCAGTGCGATTTCCAAGGCATCGGCCCAATCCTGACAGACGCCCTTGTCGCGAAACCCGTTCACCACCTTGAAATTATGCACAAGCGGGGAGTCTTCCACCCGCCAGGCGCGCGCCCATTCGAGGGGTTGCCGGACCGCGATGTCAGCGGCGCGGGCTGCTTCGGCTGGATCGACCTGCGGGCCAAGAGCCAGAAGCGCCTCGGTGAGCTGTGCCACCTGCGCGTCGAGGCTGTCTTTGCTGGCTGCGAGCTGCATTTTTTGCGGCGGCGCGGGCGTATGCCCGCAACCGCTCAGGGCAAGCGCAAGGCCTGCCACAACAATCGCTTTCACCGTCAGCCTGCCTTTTGCGCCTGATCCTCGTCGACATAGGCGAGACGTCCACCGGATTTCGGCCCGGTGACCACGCCAAGCGACTTGAGCTTGCGGTGCAGCGCCGAGCGCTCCATGCCGACAAAGGCGGCGGTGCGTGAGATATTGCCACCGAAGCGATTGATCTGGGTGAGCAGGTATTCGCGCTCGAACGCCTCGCGGGCTTCGCGCAGCGGCAGCGTGGCGAGCGTGCCCGACAGCACCACCCGGCCTTCTTCGTCATCGCCAAGCGGGGCGTCTTGCGGCAGCTCGCGCGCCTCGATCGGGCCAGCGCCATCGCCAAGGATCAGCACCCGTTCGACAAGGTTCTTGAGCTGGCGCACATTGCCGGGCCAGATCATCGTCTGCAGCAGCGCCACGGCGTCATCGGACAGGGCGCGTTTCGGCAGCCCTTGCGCCTTGTTGAAGCTGTCGATGAAGTGGCGGGCCAGCAGCGGGATATCTTCGCGCCGTTCGGCCAGCGAGGGCACGGCGATCGGCACCACGTTCAGGCGGTGGTAGAGTTCCTGACGGAAATTTCCGCGGTCGATTTCTTCGACAAGGTCACGGTTGGTCGACGAGATCACCCGCAAATCGACGCGCACCTTGTCCTGTCCGCCAACGCGGGCAAAGCTCTGATCAACCAGAACCCGCAGGATCTTGGATTGGGTGCCAAGCGGCATGTCGGCGACCTCGTCGAAATACAGCACGCCGCCGTGGGCCTGTTCCAGCAGGCCCGGTTCGATGCCGCGTTCGGGGGTTTCACGGCCGAACAGCACCTCTTCCATGGTATCGGGCGCAACGCCGGCGCAGTTCACCGTCACGAACGGGGCCGAGGCGCGGCCGGAATGGGCGTGGATGTAGCGCGCCGCGACCTCTTTGCCGCTGCCCGCAGGGCCAGTCAGCATCACCCGCCCGTTCGAGCGCGTCACCTTGTCGAGCTGGCTGACCAGCCCGCGGAACCCGGCGCTGTCGCCGATCATTTCCGAGACTTCGGTTTCACGCCGGCGCAGCTTCTGGTTCTCGCGGCGCAGGCGCGAGGTTTCCATGGCGCGCCGGATCACCACCAGCAGCTGGTCGATATTGAACGGCTTTTCGATGAAATCGTAAGCGCCCTGCTTGATCGCGGCCACGGCGATCTCGATGTTGCCATGCCCCGAGATGATGATGATCGGGATGTCGGGATTGTCGCGTTTGACGGTCTTGAGAATGTCGATCCCGTCCATCTTGCTGTCCTTCAGCCAGATATCCAGAATCATCAGCCCGGGCGGCTCGGCATTGACCTCGTTCATCGCATCAGTGGAGTTTGCCGCAAGGCGGGTGCTGTAGCCTTCGTCCTCGAGAATGTCCCCGATCAATTCGCGAATGTCGCGCTCGTCATCGACGATAAGAATGTCGCTCATGTCTGCCTCTCCAATTCGGAAGTCGCCGTCTGCTTGTTGTTGGCCGCGCGCCCCGGCCCGAGCCCGAGCGGCAGGCGGATCACCGCCATGGCACCGGTATGGCTCGCCCCGTCGAAGCGCGCCGCATCTTCGAGAGACAGGCTGCCGCCGTGTTCCTCGATGATCTTCTTCACAATGGGCAGGCCAAGGCCGGTGCCCTTGTCGCGGGTGGTCACGTAGGGTTCGAACAGCCGCGCACGGTCTTCGGGAAGCCCGATGCCATTGTCGCTGACCTTGATCAGGGCGCGCTCTGCCTCTTGGGCCAAATGAATGCGGATTTCCGGAGTGTAGCCTTCTGGTGCGCCATTTTCCTTCAGCGTTTCAATGGCTTCTCCGGCGTTCTTGATAATGTTGGTCAGCGCCTGACCAATCATCGTTGAATCGAGCTCGGCCAACATCGGGGTATCGGGAAGATCGATAACAAAGCGCACACCGGGCTGGCCGGTTTCCTGCAAAAGCGCCGCCCCGCGCAGGATCGCGACCACGTCTTCGGGCTTGCGCTCGGGTGCGGGCATCCGTGCGAATTTCGAGAATTCATCGACGATGCGGCGCAGATCTTCGGTCTGCCGGACGATGACCTCGGTCATCTGCGCCAGCTTTTCCGCATCTTCTCCAACCAGTTGTCGTCCGAACTTGCGCTGGATGCGCTCGGCGGACAGGCGGATCGGGGTCAGCGGGTTCTTGATCTCATGCGCGATACGCCGCGCCACGTCGCCCCATGCCGCCATGCGCTGCGCACTGACCAGATCGGTCACGTCGTCAAAGGCAACCACGTAGCCTTCGAGCGCACCATCGGCGTGCCGGCGCACCGACATGCGCACCAGCAGATGTTCCAGATGGCCCTCACGGCTGACCTTCAGCTCTTCGGTCACCGTTTCATGGCCGCTTGTCTGCAGCTTGTGGAAGAGCGCGCCGAATTCCGGCACGGCCACGACGATTGGCACCTCGGATTTGGTCTCCTGCCAGCCCAGCAGGCGCTTGGCCGAGCGGTTCACAAAGGTCACCCGCCCCGCATCATCCAGCCCAACCACGCCCGAGGTCACCGAGCCGAGCACGGAATCGAACAGCCGCTGGCGACGTTCGATCTGGCGGGTGTTTTCCAGCAGAGCCTCTCGCTGGCCCTTCAGCTGGCGCGTCATCTGGTTGAAATAGCGGCCCAGCATCGAGATTTCGTCATCGCCCTCGTCCTCGATTACCTGAACGTCAAGATCGCCCGCGCCGACCCGTTGCGCCGCGCCCGCGAGCCGCCCCACGGGGCGGGCGAGCCGTTCGGCAAACCACAGGCCAAGCCAGGTCGCCGCAAGGATAAGAAGCACCGCGAAGCCAAGGTAAAGCAACGCAAAATCGAAAAGGCGACGGCCCCGTTCGGTTTCCTGCTGCTGATAGAACTTGGCGGTTTCCTGCGTTTCATCCAACAAGTTCAGAAGGTTGCCATCAACCGTGCGCGACACCGAGAGATAGCGGTCGGCGAAGGCCTGAAGCGGCACCAGCGCGCGCAGCTCGTGGTTTTCCCAGTCCGGGATCAGCACCACGCCTTCGCGGTCGGCCAGCGCCAGCTGCGCGACAGTCGGTTGTTCGTAATCGAACAGATAGCTTCGTTCGCCGCGCGCACGGATGGTGCCCGCGCCGTCAATGACATAGGCCTCGCGCAAGCCGCGCTGGATCTGCCCCTGCCCTTGTTGAAGAATCTGCCGGATGTCCCCGTCATCAAAGGCAAAATTGGCCCGACGCGCGGCATCGACGAAATTCCCCAGCGCGATGACATCTTCGCTTAGCCCCTTTTTCTGCTCCAGCTCATATGCTTCGGCAGCGGCCAAAGAGGCGCCGACAACGTTTTGAACCCGCTTGGAAAACCACGTTTCAAGGCCGATGTTGATGGTGAGCACCGCAAACACAGCAACCGTGACCGTCGGCAGCAGCGCCATCAGCGCGAACACGCCCGTCAGGCGCAGGTGCAGCCGCGATCCGGCGGATTGCGCCCGCCGCTCTGCGATCATCTTTGCCAGCCGCCCCAGCACCAGCGTCGCCAACAGCAACACATAGACCAGATCGGCCAGCAAGATGAGCTTGAGGCTCAGTTCCGTGCTGTTGGCCGCCCCAAGCGGCCCGAGCACCATGAAGGTTGCAAACGCCAGCACTGGCCCCAGAAGGACAAGCCCGAGCGTCGCGACATTCTGCACCCTGCGCATCCGACGGAGTCGCTGAATGCGCGCCCAGGTCATGCCATGAGCTACTGATTTCCGTGCCCGGATGGCCACAGAGTACCCTCGCCTAATGTGCTGCCCTGTCCGCCTCAGCCTGATCGGCATCGGAGATCGCGGGCAGCGAACCGCCATATACTGTGGCTTCTGTCACCCAGTCCGGACGGGGCCCCTGTGGATAAGCTTGGGGAAACCCCGGCCAGCGCTGCGGCGCGGCCACATCTATGTGATCCTTTTACATCAGTTTGCGCCGTCGTGTCACGCGAATATCGAGATCGGTGATCTTCTTTCGCAGGGTATTTCGGTTGATTCCAAGCAGATCGGCGCATTTGGCCTGATTGCCGCCTGTCGCTTCAAGCGCGATCTCGATGAGGGGCGCTTCGACCTCCTTGAGGATGCGGGTGTAGAGCCCCGGCGGCGGCAGCATGTTGCCGTGCAGATCGAAATAGCGCCGCAAATGCCGCGCGACCGAGGTGCCCAATTTTTCCGCATCGCCGCCGCGCAGGATGGGGCCCGTGTCGGGCTGGTTGCCCAACACCGCCTCGACCTCGGAGCGGCTGATCTCTTCGGCGCGGCTGGTCAGCGACAGCCGGCGCACCGAGTTTTCCAGCTGGCGCACGTTGCCGGGCCAGCTATAGGCGCGGAACAGCTCAGAGGCATCGCGCGACAGCCAGCGCTTGGGCGCGCCGTCGCGCTCGGCGCGGGCAAGGAAGTGATCGGTCAACAGCGCGATATCCTCGACCCGCTCGCGCAGACTGGGCACGTTGATCGTTGCCCCGGACAGCCGGTAATACAGATCCTGCCGCACCCGGCCCTCTTCCATCGCCTGACTCAGATCGCCCTGCGAGGTGGCCATGAAGCGCGGCACATGTTCGCCCGGAATATCCATCATCCGCACCACGCGGGCCTGAATCTCGTCGGGAATATCGGTGATCTCGTCGATCAGCAGCGTGCCGCCCTTGACCCGCGCCAGCACCCGCGCCGGGCCTTCGAGATCCGACAGATCGGCGCCGGTCACCGTGATAAATGGCAGCGTGCGCCGGTCGGAAAAATCGTGAATCGCGCGGGCGATCAGCGATTTACCGGTGCCGCTTTCGCCCGAGATCAGCACCGGAAGATCGGTGTTCATCACCCGCGCGACCAGCCGGTAGAGCGCCTGCATCGCCGGGGTCTTGCCGACCAGCGGCAGCTCGTCGGGCGCATCGGCGCCAATCGTCGCCACGTCTTCGCGCTTGGGTGTACGGTTGCGATTGTCGAGCGCCTTGGCGGTGCGCTTCATCAGATCGGGCAGATCGAAGGGCTTGGGCAGGTAGTCGTAAGCTTCGGCCTCGGCGGCCTGAATCGCCGTCATGATGGTGTTCTGCGCCGAGATCACGATGACCGGCAGCTCGGGTCGATCCTGATGGATCTTGGGCAACATCTCCAGCCCGTTGCCATCGGGCATGACCACGTCGGAAATCACCACGTCGCCCTTGCCCTCGCCGACCCAGCGCATCAGCGTTGTCAGCGAGCTGGTGGCGTGAACCTTGCACCCGGCACGGGTCAGCGCCTGTGTCAGGACCGTGCGAATGGTGCGGTCGTCGTCTGCAACGAGTACGGTGCCGTCCATTTACCTGTTCTCCTCTGTCTCGCGCGGTGCGCGGGGAAGTGAAATCCTGAAAACCGTGCGGCCAGGAACCGAATCCACGGAAATCCAGCCGTCGTGATCCGAGATGATCTTGCTCACCAGCGCGAGGCCCAGCCCCGTGCCGTTTTCCTTGCCCGACACGAAGGGATCGAACACATCGCCCCGGATGTCGTCCGGCAGGCCGGGGCCGTCGTCGATGACCTCGACCTGAAGCGGCAGCCTCTGGGCGGTGCCGTCAGCCCTGCGGGTGCGGAAACTGTGCTCGTAGAAGGTGCGCAGCCGGATCACGCCGCCCGACTGTGGATCGGCGGCCTCGGCGGCATTCTTGAGCAGGTTCAGCACGACCTGAAGCAGCTGGTCGGGATCGCCATAGGTGGCGGGCAGCGAGGGGTCGAAATCCTCGATGAATTTCATATGGCCGCCGACACCCAGCTGGGTCGAGCGGCGGGCGCGATCAAGCACGTCGTGAATGTTGACCGGCTTCTTTTCCGGCGCCGAGAGATTGCCGAACTGTTCGACCTGTTCGAGCAGCTTCACGATGCGGCGGGTCTCGGCGACGATCAGATCGGTCAGTTCCAGATCGTCCTTGGTCAGCGACATCGACAGCAACTGCGCCGCGCCCGAGATCCCGGCGAGAGGGTTCTTGATCTCATGCGCCAGCATTTCGGCCATGCCGATGGCGGATTTCGCGGCCGATTTCACCGAATGGCTTTGGGTCATGCGCCCCGCCAGCTCGCGCGGCGAAATCAGCATGATGAACCAGCCGGGGTAGCCCTGCACCGGTGCGATCTGAAGATTGCACACCAGCGGCGGGCGATTGCCGGTGCCGACATCGACATCGTTGACGAACAGCGGCGTGCCGTGAACGCGGGCGCGGGCAAGGCTTTCTTCCAGCGGGGCATCGACGGCGAGCCGGTCCCAGATCGGCTGCCCGACCAGCCATTTGGCGGAATTGTTGAGAAAGCCCTCGGCGGCGGGATTCATGTCGGCGATGCGCTCTTCGGCGTCGAGCAGGATCGCGGGCACCGGCAGCGAGGACCACAGCTGCATCTGAAGTTCACTGTTCATGCCGCCACTGCCTTGTCAGAGGCCTGAAGGTGTGCGGCCGCGTCCAGCGCGTCGTCCAGCAGCACGCAAACTTCGGATGGGGTGCGTTCGGTCAGCACGCGGCGACGCAGATCAGGCGGTGTTCCGGCGGCGTCCATGTACCAGCCAAGATGCTTGCGGGCGACCCTTACACCAAGGTCGATGCCGTAGAACCGGATCATCTCGTCGTAATGCTCCTTTACGATGTGCGTCAGCGCGGCGCCTTGCGGCACTTGCGGCGCGGGCGTGCCGTAAAGCGCGTGGGCGATTTCAGCCAGCCGCCACGGCGCCCCCTGCGCCCCGCGCCCGACCATCACGCCAGCGGCGCCAGACAGGCACAGCGCCTCGCGCGCGGTCTGCGCATTGATGATGTCGCCATTGGCGATCACCGGAATAGATACAGCCTCGACCACCTCGCGGATCGCGGCCCAATCGGCG
Organism: Salipiger sp. 1_MG-2023; assembly: GCF_030547555.1. Taxonomy (NCBI): domain Bacteria; kingdom Pseudomonadati; phylum Pseudomonadota; class Alphaproteobacteria; order Rhodobacterales; family Roseobacteraceae; genus Salipiger; species Salipiger sp. 1_MG-2023. The sequence continues at coordinate 121,170 of NZ_JAUOQN010000004.1, forward strand.
GCCCCCTTGTAGAACTGACAGCGGGTGCGCCCGTGAATGACGATCATCTGCACGCCCGCGCCCTCGGCCCGGCGCGCCAGTTCGGCGGCGTTGCGCAGCCCGTCATCCCAGCCCAGCCGGGTCTTGAGCGTTACAGGCACATCGCTTGCCGACACCACCGCGTCGATCAGGCGCAGCGCATGGTCGGGATCGCGCATCAGCGCCGACCCGGAATAGCCCCCCGTCACCTTCTTGGCCGGGCAGCCCATGTTGATGTCGATGACCCGTGCGCCCATGTCGGCGACCATACGCGCCGCCTCTGCCATCGGGCCCGGCGCACGCCCGGCGATCTGTACCGAGGTGTTGGCAACCCCGGCCCCAAGCTCGGCCTTTTCGCGCGTGCCGGGACGGGCGGTGAGAAACTCACCCGAAGCGATCATCTCGGAGACGACCAGCCCCGCGCCCCATCGTGACACCAAGGACCGGAATGGCAAATCGGTGATCCCCGCAAGCGGAGCCAGCAGAACCGGGGGAGTGATCGAGAGGTCACCCAGAGACAAAGTCAAGCGCCTATTCCTTGTGCAGTTGCTTGTGAGGTAACCTGTGTGGCAAAGGCATTCAACAATCGATACGGCATTTGCCGCCGCCGTGACGGGCGATGCCTAAATTTTAATCAGGACAGTGCTGCGGATTGCGCCGCCCCACCGCAACCCCTAGAAACGCCGCAAAGGAGCGCCGAAGCCTATGAAAACAGCCGTCATCATCGTTGCCGCCGGGCGCGGGACACGAGCGGGCGGCCGTGAGCCGAAACAATGGCAGATGCTCGGGGAAAAGCCTGTCGCGGCATGGACCTTGCAGGCGTTCTCTCACCTTCCGCTACTGGTGCTGGTCATCCACCCCGAAGACCGCGCAAGGGCCGAGGCCTGTTGCGCCGGTCTGCCGGTGCGGCTGGTCACTGGCGCGGCCGATCGGGCCGGCTCTGTTCGCGCAGGGATTGAGTCGTTGAAAGACGAGTCTCCGGATGCGGTCTTGATCCATGATGTGGCCCGCCCCTGCGTGTCGCGCCATGTCATCGATGCGGTGATCGCGGCGCTGGCACAGGCCGACGGCGCGGCCCCGGCGCTGGCCATCACCGACGCGCTCTGGACGGGCGCTGACGGGCGGGTGAGCGGCACGCAGGATCGCAGCGGCCTGTGGCGGGCGCAGACCCCGCAGGGCTTTCGCTTTGACGCCATCGCCGCCGCCCATGCCGCCCATAGCGGCGGGGCCGCCGACGATGTCGAAGTCGCCCGCGCCGCCGGTCTGGACGTGGCCATCGTTCCGGGCGAAGAGCGCAATCTCAAGATCACCACGCCCGGCGATTTCGCCCGCGCGCTGGCCTTTCTCGACCATGGAGACACCCCGATGGATATCCGTCTTGGCAATGGCTACGACGTTCACCGCTTTGGACCGGGCGATCACGTCGTGCTGTGCGGCATCAAGATTCCGCACGGGCGCGGGCTGCAAGGCCATTCCGACGCCGATGTCGGAATGCACGCGGTCACCGATGCGCTGTACGGCGCCATGGCCGAGGGCGACATCGGCCGCCATTTCCCGCCCTCCGATATGCAGTGGAAGGGCGCGGCCTCCGAGATTTTCCTGCGCCATGCAGTGGAACTGGCGCGGGCCAAAGGCTTTACGATTTCCAACATCGACCTCACGCTGATCTGCGAGCGCCCGAAGATCGGGCCTCATGCCGCTGACATGACAGCGGAAATGGCGCGGATCACCGGAATGGATTGCGACCGGATCTCGATCAAGGCGACCACATCGGAGCGGCTGGGCTTTACCGGGCGCGAAGAGGGCATCGCCGCCATAGCAACCGCAACACTGGTGAAACCATGAAGCTCATCGCGTCATTCTTCGGTGTCGGCTACCTGCGGCCCGCGCCCGGCACATGGGGATCTCTGGCCGCCCTGCCCGTCGGCTATGTTCTGTTGCTGGCGGGAGGCTTCTGGCTGCTGCTCGGTGCGACGCTGATCGCCTTTGTGGCGGGGCTGATCGCCACCAAAGCCATCATCGCCACCGGCGACGATCACGACCCTTCGTGGATCGTCATCGACGAGGTCGTCGGCCAGTGGATCGCGCTGTTCCCGGTGGCATACGGCGCGGCGATGATGGGGGTGGAGTACTGGCAGCTCTATCCCGGCTGGATCGCGGGGTTTGCGCTGTTCCGGCTGTTCGATATCCGCAAGCCGTGGCTGGTGGGCATGGCAGACCGGCGCGGCGACGCGCTGGGAGTAATGCTTGACGACGTGATCGCGGGGGTGTTCGCTGCTGTCGTGACCATCGTTCTGGCCGGTATCGCCCACGGAGTGCTGATGTGACCGAAGTTCTCGCCAAAGACATCCTGCTCCGCGCCCGAGAGCGCGGCCTGACGGTGACCACCGCCGAAAGCTGCACCGGCGGCATGGTTGCCGCCGCGCTGACCGACATCGCCGGGTCTTCGGATATCTTCCATCGCGGCATGGTCACCTATTCCAACGCCGCCAAGCAGGACATGCTCGGGGTGCGCCACGAGACGCTCGAGGCGCATGGTGCGGTGTCCGAACAGGTGGTGCGCGAGATGGCCGCCGGGGCGCTTGCCGCCGCCAAGGCCGATCTTGCCATCGCGATTTCGGGCGTCGCCGGGCCGGGAGGCTCGGAGCTGAAACCCGAAGGGCGCGTCTGTTTCGCGCTGGCCAGCGCCAGCGGGATCGCCACGCAAACCGTCGACTTCGGGGCGCTAGGCCGCGCCAGCGTACGCGCCGCCGCCACCCACCATGCGCTGGAATTGCTGGTGGACGCGCTGACCGACTGAGGGTCGGAAAGGCTGCGCGGACATCGCGCTCATCCCGCCCTAGCCGTAAAGCGTATCGGCCCGCCGCTCGAACGCCTTGACGATGCGCTGCATCGCTTCAAAGAAGAACATCCCCGCCGCCCCTTGCAGAAGACGGTTGCGAAATTCGAAATCGACAAAGAAATGCACTTCGACGCCGCCCTGCGGGCTGTCCTGAAAGCGCCATTTCGAAATCATGTGCTTGAACGGACCGTCGAGATATTCGGTGTCGATGCGCCGCTCGGCCGGATACAGCGTCACGCGGCTGCCAAAGCGTTCGCGGAAAACCTTGAAGCTGATGACGAGGTCCGCCAGCATCACCTCGGCCGCGCCCTCTGGCGTGCGCGAGCGGATGCGCGCCGCCGCGGTCCAGGGCAGAAACTGCGGATAGGATTCAACGTCGGCCACAAGGTCGTACATCTGCTGGGCGGTGTAAGGCAGGTGCCTTGTTTCGGAATGCGTTGGCATATCGCTGGTTCTAGGCCCCGTTTCCGGCGTGACAATCCCGGGCTGTTTCTTATGCTGCGCGCGAATTTGCAAGCGGATTGCGGGGAATACATGACACAGCGGCCCTATGTCGTCGACGAGATGATCTCGGCCAAGGCCATCGCGGCGCGAATCGAAACACTGGCGCGCGAGATTGGACGCGACTACGCCGACACCGACAAGCTGGTGGTGGTGGGCCTGCTGCGCGGCAGTTTCGTCTTCATTGCCGATCTGGTGCGCGAGATCGACCTGCCCATCGAGGTGGATTTCCTCGAAGCGTCCTCCTATGGCGATGCCATGCAGTCGAGCCGCGAGGTGCGCATCCTCAAGGATCTGCGCTCGCCCATCGAAGGGCGCGATGTGCTGGTGGTCGAGGATATCGTCGACACCGGCTTCACGCTCAGCCACGTGCTGCGGCTGCTGCGCTCGCGAGAGCCGCGCAAGCTGCGCACCATCGCCCTGCTGGACAAGCCGGTGCGGCGCGAGGTCGACCTGCGGGCCGACTGGATCGGCTTCGAAATTCCCGATGAATTCGTCGTGGGTTACGGCATCGACTTCGCGCAGCGAAACCGCAACCTGCCGTTCATCGGCAAGGTCCGTTTCCCCGAAGACTGAATGGTCCGGCGCGGGGTCTTGTGCCCCGCGCCCGCAACCTCAGCCCAGCTTCTGGCCAAGATGTTCGGCGACGGCAAAGATGTCCTTGTCGCCGCGTCCGCACATGTTCATCACGATGATGTGGTCCTTGGGCAGCGTCGGCGCGATCTTCATCACATGTGCCAGCGCGTGGCTCGGTTCCAGCGCGGGAATGATGCCTTCGGTCCGACACGAGAACTGGAATGCTTCCAGCGCCTCGGCATCGGTGATCGAGACATATTTCGCCCGCCCGATATCGTGCAGCCAGGCGTGTTCCGGCCCGATGCCGGGATAATCCAGCCCCGCCGAAATCGAGAACCCCTCCAGGATCTGCCCGTCGTCATCCTGAAGCAGATAGGTGCGGTTGCCATGCAGCACACCGGGGCGCCCGCCGGTCAGCGAGGCACAATGCTGCATCTTTTCGTCAACGCCCTTGCCGCCCGCCTCGACGCCGATGATGTTGACAGAGGCATCGTCAAGGAACGGGTAGAACAACCCCATGGCGTTCGACCCGCCGCCGATGGCCGCAATCACCGTGTCAGGCAAACGACCCTCGCCTTCCTGCTCGGGAAGCTGCCAGCGCACTTCCTTGCCGATGATCGACTGGAAATCGCGCACCATCGCCGGATAGGGATGCGGCCCCGCCACCGTGCCGATGCAATAGAACGTGTCGCGCACATTGGTCACCCAGTCGCGCAGCGCATCGTTCATCGCATCCTTCAGCGTGCCGCGCCCCGAGGTCACCGGCACCACCTCGGCGCCCAGCAGCTTCATGCGGAACACGTTGGGCTTTTGCCGCTCAACGTCATGCGCGCCCATGTAGACCACACATTTCAACCCGAACTTGGCACAGACGGTGGCGGTCGCCACGCCATGCTGCCCGGCGCCGGTCTCGGCGATGATCCGCGTCTTGCCCATGCGGCGGGCCAGAATGATCTGCCCCAGCACGTTGTTGATCTTGTGCGCACCGGTGTGGTTCAGCTCGTCGCGCTTGAGATAGACCTTCGCGCCGCCCAGCTCGTCGGTCATGCGCTGCGCGAAATACAACGGCGAGGGCCGCCCGACATAGTGCTTCCACAGATCGCTCATCTCGGCCCAGAAGCTGTCATCGGTCTTGGCGCGCTCGTATTCCGCCTCGAGCGACAGGATCAGGGGCATCAGCGTCTCGGACACAAACCGCCCGCCGTGTATGCCGAACCGGCCCTTCTCGTCGGGGCCATTCATGAAGGAATTGAATAGATCGTCCATCGTGCGCCTCTCCGTCTCGCAGTTCAGCATAACTAGTCAGATCGCCCGGCATTGACCAGCCCCCGCACCCGCGCCCGGTTTCTTCTGGCCCGAAATATCCCGGGGGAGCCCGAAGGGCGGGGGCAGCGCCCCCTTGTGCCGTTTCGAACCGTCGCCACGCTGCCCCAAAGGTCCCAACAGCGCCGCGACCACTCCGGGCGCCTGCTCGCTGCCCATCGCACGCATCCCCTCTTAACTTTGCACCCGCGATCGCCTATCTGCCCAGTCATGACACAGACACTCCATATCGTCGGCGGCGGCATGGCCGGATCCGAAGCAGCCTGGCAGGCCGCGCAGGCTGGCCTCAAGGTGGTCATCCACGAGATGCGCCCCAGCGTTGAAACCTTCGCCCACCGCACCGGCAAGCTCGCCGAGATGGTGTGCTCCAATTCCTTCCGCTCGGATGACGACGAGCAGAACGCCGTCGGGCTGCTGCATTGGGAAATGCGCCGCGCGGGCGGCATCGTCATGGCCATGGCCGGGCAGCATCGTCTGCCCGCTGGCGGCGCGCTGGCGGTCGATCGCGAGGCGTTCAGCCAGGCGGTGACCGATGCGCTGATGGCCCACCCCAATATCAGCCGCAGCGATGAGGAAATCACCGCCCTGCCCGACAGCGGCCACTGGATCATCGCCACCGGCCCGCTGACCTCGGACGCGCTGGGCCAGGCCATCGCCGCCGAGACCGGCACCGATGCGCTGGCCTTCTTCGATGCCATCGCGCCCATCGTCCATGCCGACAGCATCGACATGGACACGGCGTGGTTGCAATCGCGCTATGACAAGGGCGAGACCGAAGAAGAACAGCGCGCCTACGTCAACTGCCCGATGACCAAGCCCGAATACGAGGCCTTCATCGACGCGCTGCTGGCCGCCGAAAAGGCCGAATTCCACGAAGGCGAAACCGCAGGCTATTTCGATGGCTGCCTACCGATCGAGGTCATGGCCGAGCGTGGCCGCGAAACCCTGCGCCACGGCCCGATGAAGCCCATAGGCCTGACCAACGCGCACAAGCCCGACGACAAGCCCTATGCCGTGGTGCAGCTGCGCCGCGACAATGCGCTCGGAACGCTGTTCAACATCGTCGGCTTCCAGACCAAGATGAAATACGGCGCGCAAACCGAGGTTCTGCGGATGATCCCCGGCCTGCAAAACGCCCGGTTCGCACGGCTGGGCGGCATCCACCGCAACACCTTCCTCAACTCGCCAACGCTGCTCGACAACCAGATGCGCCTGCGCTCCAAGCCGCATCTGCGCTTTGCCGGGCAGATCACCGGGGTCGAAGGCTATGTTGAATCCGCCGCCATGGGCCTTGCCGCAGGCCGCATGGCCGTGGCCGAGATCTTGGGCCGCCCTCTGCCCGTGATCCCGCAGGACACCGCCCATGGGGCGCTGATCCATCACATAACCGGCGGCGCCGAGGCCAAGAGCTTTCAGCCGATGAACGTCAACTTCGGCCTGTTCCGCCCGCTCGAGGGTATCAAGGGCGGGCGTCGTGGCCGCAAGGACCGCTACAAGGCTTACACCGACCGGGCCAAGGCCGACTGGGAGACATGGCTCGCCGCACAGGAGGTTCCCGCATGAATTACGTCCTCGCGCTTTTCCTGCCGCCGCTGTCGATCTTCCTGATCGGGCGGATCTTTCTGTCGATCATCGTCTTCATCATCTGGATTCCGGCGATCATCTTTTCCGGCGGGCTGACCCATCCGATGTTCATCCTGCTGGCTTGGGTGCTGATCTACCAATCCGGCGAGGAACGCCGCACCCGCCGTCTGGAACGGGCCTGGCGCGACGAAGACTAAGATGATCACCCGGTTCGCGCCCTCTCCAACGGGGCCGCTGCACCTTGGGCATGCGTTTTCCGCGCTGACGGCGCAGGATATGGCGCGCGCCGCTGGCGGGACATTCCTGCTGCGCATCGACGATCTGGACCAATCCCGCGCCCGCCCCGCATGGGAGGCGCAGCTCAAGGACGATCTGCGCTGGCTCGGGCTCGACTGGCCCGAGCCCTGCCGCCGCGAATCCGAGCATAGCACCGAATACCACGCCGCGCTCGATCTGCTATGGCAGCAAGGACTGCTCTACCCCTGCAGCTGCACCCGCCGCGACATTCGCGACGCTTTGTCCGCGCCGCAGGAAAGCGCGCCGCTCACCGGCCCCGACGGGCTGGTCTATCCCGGCACCTGCCGCCCCGCACATACGCCCACCGGCCCGCGCCCGCGCGATGCGACGCTTCGGCTGAACATTCGCCGCGCCTGCGCCATCGGCCCGGCGCCATTTACCGAAACCGGCGCCGGGCCTTTGGCCGAGACCGGCCTCATCGCAACGCCGCGCGCGCGTATGATCGAGGGCATCGGCGACGTTGTGCTGTCCCGTCAGGGCATGGGCGCGGCCTATCACCTTGCGGTGGTGGTGGATGATGCCGCCCAGCAGATCACCCATGTGGTGCGCGGCGAAGACCTGTTCGATGCCACCCGCATCCATGCGTTGCTGCAACGCCTGCTCGGGCTGCCAACGCCGGTCTATCACCATCACGCGCTGATCCGCGACGACGCTGGCAAACGGCTGGCGAAACGCGACGACGCCCGCGCCATCGCGCTGTTCCGCGCCGAAGGCCGTAGCCCCGCCGACATTCGCGCCATGGTCGGCCTTACGTCATCGGCGCCATGATTTCCGTCTCGTCGCCTTCGCGGATCGCCGTGTAAAAGCATGAACGCCGGTTGGTGTGACAGGCTGGGCCGGTCTGCCGCACCAGCGCCAGCAGACAGTCGCGATCGCAATCCAGCCGCAGCTCGACCAGTTCCTGCACATGGCCCGAACTTTCGCCCTTGATCCAGAACGCGGCGCGCGAGCGAGACCAATAGGTCACCCGCCCGCTGGCCAGAGTTTTTGCCACCGACTCGGCGTTCATCCACGCCATCATCAGCACCTCGCCGCTGGCCTCATCCTGTGCGATGCAGGGGATCAACCCGCGGCTGTCATAGACCAAAGTCTTGGGATCAAAGCTCATGACGGAATTTTCCTTTTGCAGCGGCGGCGTCAAACCCTATTTAGGAAAGACGATCCAGAAGGGAAAGCCATGTCCACCGAGACCGACCTCATCAAGCTGTATTCCCAGCGCATCCTTGCCCTTGCTGCCGACATCCCGCGGACCGGGCGGCTGGAGGCGCCCGATGCAAGCGTCAAGAAGCGCTCGCCGCTCTGCGGCTCGACGGTGACGGTCGATCTGTCGATGCATGAGGGCAAGGTTTCCGATTATGCGCAGGACGTGAAGGCCTGCGCGCTTGGGCAGGCCTCGGCCTCGGTGGTTGGCGCGGCGATCATCGGCTGCACCCCGGCGCAGATCGACGCCGCGCGCGACGGGCTGCGCACCATGCTCAAGGACGACGGCCCGACACCGCCCGCGCCCTTCGACGGGCTCGAGGTGCTGCGCCCGGCGCAGACCTACAAGAATCGGCATGCGTCGATCCTGCTGGCGCTCGACGCGGCAAGCGAGGCGGTGCACGCGGCCGAAGAAGCCCGTGCCGGTTAGGACCATGCAAGAGATGTGACGGCGATCGCCTGATCGGAACTGATTGACCAGCATAAATAGCCGGATCTTGGCAGCTTGTAGCACGCCTGTCGCCCTGCATAAAAAAAACCGCCGCACTTCAGGACAACGAAGGCGGCGGTCAGTGGCGTATCTCTGCTCCCGCAGGACAGACCTATGATGGATCGGGCAGATCCAAGGCCTTGCAGGGACAGGCGCAGCGCATCCGGGACGGAATGCGCGACCTGACAGGAGAAAGACCGCAGGCAGAAAGCGGACTGAAACGTCAGAGGCTGGGCAGATGCAGCGCCCCAAGTAGGATGACAACAAGGCACAGAGCGCCGATCATATCCTGAAGCACGTTGCATTCAGGGCGGCTCATCGCGCGGAAAAGGGTCTTGATCATTCTGTAAACTCCCTTGTCTGTCGTTTGTTGCCTATTTGTTCTCATTTCCTTTACGTTCTGTAAAGAACTTTATGAGAACATAAGCGAACAAAGGCAGTATAGGTGATTGTATCCCCAAAAATGGCACAGATTTCGGGCGGATCGTTTCCCAAACATTCCCTCAGCCGACCGAGATCAGCCTGATCGCCTCATCCTGCCGCATGAGCCACAAAAGCATCCGCGCCGCCCGGCCGCGGGTGCTTTCCAGACCCGGATCGTCGTGCAACAGCTTTCGCGCGTCGCTTTGGGCCATCGCCATCAAGCCGGCCTGGTGTTCCAGGTCGGCGATGCGAAACTTTGGCAGGCCCGACTGTGCCGTGCCGATCAGATCGCCAGCCCCTCGCATCTCGAGGTCGACCTCCGAAATGCGAAACCCGTCTTCGGTCTCGCGCAGCGTCGTCAGCCGCCGGGTCCCCGACGCATTCAACGGCGGCTGGTAGATCAACAGACAGGTGCTTTGCGCCTCACCGCGCCCAACCCGCCCACGCAACTGGTGCAATTGAGCTAGGCCGAACCATTCCGCCCGCTCGATGACCATGATGGATGCGTTGGGCACATTGACTCCGACCTCGATCACCGTGGTCGCCACAAGCACCTGCGTTTCGCCGGAAACGAAGCGGGCCATCGCCGCGTCCTTTTCGGCGGGCGGCATCTGGCCGTGGACAAGCCCCACCACGCCCTCGCCAAGCGCGGCGCGCAAATGCCGGAAACGTTCTTCGGCGGCGGTCAGGTCGGTGACCTCGCTTTCCTCGACAAGCGGGCAGACCCAATAGGCCTGTCGCCCTTCGGCAACCGCCTTGCGCAGGTGGTCGACCACTTCTTCCATACGCTCGCTCGACACCAGCGCTGTGCGGATCGGTTTGCGCCCGGGTGGTTTCTCGTCCAGCAGCGACACGTCCATGTCGCCGTATTGCGCCAAGGCAAGGCTGCGCGGAATCGGCGTTGCCGTCATCACCAGAACGTCGGCCGCAGCGCCCTTTCGCCCCAATTCGAGACGTTGCCGGACCCCGAACCGATGCTGCTCGTCCACGATGGCCAACCGCAGATCGCAAAACTGAACATCGGCCTGAAATACCGCATGCGTGCCCACGAGAATGCCGATGTCCCCGCGCGCGAGGGCCTCGAGCTTGGCGCGCCGCTCGGCGCCCTTGTCGCGCCCGGTCAGCAGCTCCAGCACCACCCCGGCTTGTTCAGCCAGTGGGCGCAGCCCTTCAAGATGTTGCCGCGCAAGGATTTCGGTGGGCGCCATCATCACGCCCTGCCCGCCCGCCTCGACCGCGATCAGCAACGCCATCAGCGCCACCAGCGTTTTGCCCGCACCAACGTCGCCCTGCAAAAGCCGGTTCATCCGCTCCGGGCTTGCCATGTCCTCGGCAATCTCGTCCATCGCCCGCATCTGCGCGCCGGTCGGGCGAAATGGCAGGGATGCCAGCACCTTGCGCCGCAGCGCCCCGTTGCCGACGCTGACCAAACCCTTGGCCGCGCGCCGCCGCGAGCGCGCCAGGGCCAAGGTCAGCTGATGCGCCAGCAGTTCATCATAAGCCAGACGCGCCCGCGCCGGGACGGTCTGGACAAGATCCGCCCCGCCGGTCGGTGCATGAGCCTCGAGCAGCGCGGAGCGCCAATCCGGCCAGCCCTCACGGGCTTTGAGGCCCGGGTTGATCCATTCGGCAAGCTCGGGCGTGCGCGCCAGCACATCGGCAAGCGCCTTGGCCATCAGTTTTTGTGTCACCCCGCCGAGCAGCGGATAGACCGGCTCGAACGCGGGGAGCGACTCCGCCTCGTCGACCGGCAGCACATGTTCAGGGTGGACCATCTGCGCCATGCCGTCGAAGCGTTCGACCCGGCCTGACACGATGCGGCGCGCGCCTTCCGGCAGAATGCGTTGCAGGTAATCGCCGCGACCATGGAAGAAAACCAACTGAAAGTGATCCCGCGAATCCTCGACATGAATCCGGTACGGCCCGCCCTTGCGCGCCGATGGCATGTGGCGACCGACCGTGATCTCGACCGTCACGACGCCGGGCAGCTCCGCATCCTGAACCGACGGTTTCGGGCGTCGATCAATGACCCCGTGTGGCAGCGTGAACAGCAGATCGCGCGGCGCCTCGATGCCGCCGCTTTCCAGCGCCTTGGCGGTCTTTGGGCCGACTCCGTCAAGCGTTTTCAGCTCGGCGAAAAGCGGCCAGAGCGGTTCGGGCCGTTGGCTCATGCGCCGATCAGCGCCAGCCAGGCGTCTTCATCCATGATCTCGACCCCAAGTTCGCGGGCCTTTTCTTCCTTGGATCCGGCGCCCGGCCCGACGATGACGATGTCGGTCTTCTTGCTCACCGAGCCCGAAACCTTGGCGCCAAGCGCCTCGGCACGGGCCTTGGCTTCGGCGCGGGTCATGCGTTCGAGCGTGCCGGTGAAGACGACGGTCTTTCCTGCCACCGGGCTGCCGTCGCTCGCCGGGCGCTCGGCGTCTTGGATGTCGAGGCATGCCGCCAGCCGGTCGATCGAGACGCGCTCGGTCGGCTGGCCGAACGAGGTGACAAGCGACACAGCGACGGTCTCGCCGATACCGTCGATGCCGATCAATTCATCCCATGCCGCGCGGGCCTCTGCCGGGATCGCCGGCTCCGCCGCCCAGCAGCCATCGCGGGTTTCCTTGAGCTTTGCGCGGCGCCCTTCAGCGGCTGCGGCCTGACGTTCCCGCGTGACCGCCTGCTCCGCCTCGCGGTAGCGGACGGCGGCGGCTCGCGCGGCGTCCAGCGCGTTGATCAGCGCCGACCATGACAGGTAGTGGCGGGCCAGATCGTTCGAGACAACCTCGCCAACATGGCGCAGACCGAGCGAGAACAACAGCCTTCCAAGCGGGATTTTTCGCTTTTCATCAATGGCATCGAAGAGATTGTTCGCGCTTTTTTCGCCCCAGCCTTCACGGTTGCGAAGTTGCTGCAGGCCGCTGCCGAACCGCTCTTTCAGCGAGAAAATATCCGCCGGCTCGGCGATCCACTCGTCGCGATAGAGCTGTTCCACCTGCTTGGCGCCAAGCCCCTCGATGTCGAAGGCGGCGCGGGAGACAAAATGCTTGAGTTTCTCGACCGCTTGCGCTGGGCAGACCAGACCGCCCGTGCATCGGCGCACCGCGTCCCCGTCCTCGCGGATCGCGTCGGAGCCACATTCAGGGCAGGTTTCGGGAAACACAAAGCGCTCGGACCCGGGCGGGCGCTTGCCCAGATCCACATCCGCGAGCTTGGGAATGACGTCGCCGGCGCGATAGACCTGCACCCAGTCTCCGATACGGATATCCTTGCCATCGCGGATCGGCGCGCCCGTGGCGTCGCGCCCGGCAATGTAATCCTCGTTGTGAAGCGTGGCGTTCGAGACCACGACCCCGCCCACCGTCACCGGAGTCAGCCGCGCCACCGGAGACAGCGCCCCGGTCCGTCCGACCTGAATGTCGATGGATTCGAGCCGGGTCCATGCCAGTTCGGCTGGGAACTTGTGCGCGATGGCCCAGCGTGGCGTGGTCGAGCGGAAGCCGAGCCGCGCCTGAAGCGCCAGATCGTCGATCTTGTAGACCACGCCGTCGATGTCATACCCAAGCGTGGCGCGTTGCTCTTCGATGGCGCTGTAATGGGCCAGCATCTCGGTCGGACCGTCGCACCGCTTGGTGAGCGGGTTGATGCTGAAGCCGAGCGCCGACAGCCGCTCGATGGCGCCCATCTGCGTCGGCGCGAGCGGCTCGGAGAGCTCTCCCCAAGCATAGGCGAAGAATTTCAGCGGGCGGGAGCGGGTGATTTCGGCATCGAGCTGGCGCAGCGAGCCGGCGGCGGCATTGCGGGGATTCGCAAAGCGTTTGCCGCCGCGCGCCTCCTGACGCGCATTGAGCGCCGAGAAATCCGCGTGGCTCATGTAGACCTCGCCGCGCACTTCGAGCACGTCCGGCGCACCCGACAGCGTCTGAGGAATATCGTCGATCGTGCGGGCATTGACCGTGACATTCTCGCCAACCGCACCGTCGCCCCGCGTAGCAGCCTGAATCAGAATGCCCTTTTCATAGCGCAGCGACAGCGACAGCCCGTCAATCTTCGGCTCGGCGGTGAAGGCCAGCGGCGCATCGTCTGCCAAGCCGAGATAGCGCCGAATCGAACGGTCGAAGTCCTCGATCTCGGTTGCGTCGAAGGCGTTCGCCAGCGACATCATCCGCACCGAATGCGCGAGTTTCGTGAACCCTTCGGCCAGCGGCGCGCCAACCTGTTCGCTTGGGCTGTCGGCGCGCTTGAGCTGTGGGAAACGCTCTTCGATCGCAAGGTTACGGCGCTTTAATGCGTCGTAATCAGCATCGCTCAGATCGGGGGAATCTTCGGTATGATAGGCTTGGTTCGCCGCCGTCAATACAGAGGCAAGGCGCGAGAGTTCATCCCGCGCCTGTGCCTCGGTCAACATATCGACCGCGATGTCCTGCATTGCATCCGTGGCCATGGTTGCGCCCCCTGCTTACGACGTTCGGGCAAGTGATAGGGCGCAAGTCCGGTCTCGTCCAGCCGATCAGCCGGCGGCGGCGATCGCCGGGGGGTCGCCAGCGCGCGGCTCGGGATCGCGCAGCACATAGCCACGCCCCCACACCGTTTCGATGTAATTTTCGTCGCCGGTCGCCTCGGAGAGCTTTTTGCGCAACTTGCAGATGAACACATCGATAATCTTGAGTTCCGGCTCGTCCATGCCGCCGTAGAGATGGTTCAGGAACATCTCTTTCGTCAGTGTCGTACCCTTGCGCAGCGAAAGCAGCTCGAGCATCTGGTATTCCTTGCCGGTCAGATGGACCGGCTTGCCCGCCACCTCGACCGTCTTCGCGTCAAGGTTGACGGAAATCTTGGCTGTCCGGATCACCGATTGGGAATGCCCTTTCGAGCGGCGGATGATCGCATGAATGCGCGCCACCAGCTCGTCGCGGTGGAAGGGTTTGGTCAGGTAATCGTCGGCCCCAAAGCCAAATCCCTTGATCTTGTTTTCGGTGTCATCGGCCCCCGACAGGATCAGGATCGGCGTGTTGATCCGCGACTGGCGCAATTGCCGCAAGACCTCGTGACCATTGATGTCTGGCAGATTGAGATCGAGCAGGATCAGGTCGTAATCGTACAGTTTTGCCAGATCGATGCCTTCTTCGCCCAGATCGGTCGAATAGACGTTCAGGTTGGCATGGGTTAGCATAAGTTCGATGCTCTTCGACGTGGTCGGGTCGTCTTCCACCAGAAGGATGCGCATAATCCGTTCTCCGCTTGTTCTGTCCCTTTGACCCGACACTGTCGGAAATAGGTTAATGGAACTTTACTGTACGTGAACGATTGCAAATTACAACTGATGGTTGCACATATTCAGGCGTTATCTTCAGCGCCATCGACGCCGGGGCTGCGAAACTTCTGGACGAGCGTCGCTTTCAAGGCCTCTTCGCCATGGTGAGCGACGGCTTCCATCCATTCTGCCAGCTCTTCTTCCGATAGAGTATAGCGCTCCATCGCCTGACTCTCGGAGAGCAGGCCGAAGCGCACCGCCTTGACCACGGCCGCCTTGCGCGATGCCACCCAGCGGCGCGTTTCGACCGGTGGAAGATCGGCCCGCGTCATCACGCTGCCATCGGGAAGGTGGACCGCGCGAGGTCCGTCGATTTTCTTTAGATACATTGAACTTATGCCCCAGTCTTTCCGGCTTTGACCCATTTGACCCGACACAATTTAACGCCATCTAAAACGACCACTTGAGAATGAGTTGCATTTTCCTATATTTCCCCGGTTCCCGCAGATCTGTCCGAAGGAGGAGGCCATGCCCCTCGACGCCCCTACCCTGAACTCGCTCGGCCTGCCCAAGCCGCCCTCGGAGACGCGCGTGGTGGTGGCGATGTCAGGCGGCGTCGACAGCTCGGTCGTGGCCGCCATGCTCGCCGAGGAAGGCTATGACGTGATCGGCGTGACGCTGCAGCTCTACGATCACGGCGCGGCGCTGGCCAAGAAAGGCGCCTGCTGCGCGGGGGTCGACATTCACGATGCGCGCCGCGTTGCCGAACAGATGGGCTTTCCCCACTATGTTCTTGATTATGAAAACATCTTCAAGGATGCGGTGATCGACGAATTTGCCGAAAGCTACCTTGGCGGCGCGACCCCGGTGCCCTGCATCCGCTGCAACGAGCGGGTGAAGTTCAAGGATCTGTTGGAAACCGCCAAGGACCTTGATGCCGATTGCATGGCGACCGGGCATTACATCCAGCGCATGGACGGGTGCGGTGGCCCCGAGCTGCATTCGGCCGCCGATGCCAACCGCGACCAGAGCTATTTCCTGTTCTCGACCACGCCCGAACAGCTGTCGTTCCTGCGATTCCCCTTGGGGCATCTGAAAAGCAAGGCAGAGACCCGCGCGCTGGCGGCGAAATATGGTTTGAGCGTCGCCGACAAGCCAGACAGTCAGGACATCTGCTTTGTGCCCGACGGCAATTATGCCGCCGTGATCGAAAAGCTGCGCCCCGGCGCCGCCGATCCGGGCAAGATCGTGCATGCCGATGGCCGCGTCCTTGGCACCCACAAGGGCGTGATCCATTACACCATCGGCCAGCGCCGTGGCCTTGGCATCGGCGGTCTCGAAGAGCCGCTGTACGTGGTGAAGCTTGATGTCGACGCCAAGCAGGTCATCGTCGGGCCCAAGGACATGCTTGCCACCCGCTCGGTTCCCGTCCGAGAGATCAACTGGCTGGGCGACGAGCCCTTCACCAGCCGCGAAGAATGGCATCTGTCGGTCCGGGTACGTTCGACTCGCCCGCCGCGCGATGCCATCGTGCGCCCGATCTCGGCCACCGAAGCCACCGTCGAGCTGATCACCGCAGAAGAAGGCATCAGCCCCGGTCAGGCCTGCGTCTTTTACGACCCCGAGGGCACCCGCATCTTTGGCGGCGGCTGGATCTGGCGCGGCAACTGAGTGCGGTTTCAAATCGACCCTGCCGGAGGAGCGCCAACCGCCCCTCCGGCGGTGCCTGCGAACCGGGCGCCGGATACCTGCCCAGCCACAATCGATAGCTTCTAACTGGCCAGCGCGTGAAATCCGCGTCATGACTGCGCAAGCCCTGCCGCTTGCACACGAACGGACAAGTCATGCCCTACCTCATTCTTGCCATCGCCGTCCTGGCCGAGACCATCGGCACCTCTGCGCTTCAGGCGAGCCAGCAATTTAGCCGCCTCGGCCCGTCGGCGCTCTCGGTGGTTGCCTATGCCATCGCCATCTACCTGCTGTCGATGGCGCTGAAATTCATGCCCGTCGGGGTCGCCTATGCGATCTGGTCCGGCCTTGGCATCGTGCTGATCGCGGTAATCGGTTTCATCGCCTTCGGGCAGCGGCTGGACCTGCCGGCAGTGGCCGGGATTGGGCTGATCCTTGCCGGAATCCTTGTGATCAACCTGTTTTCCGCCACGACCGGGCATTAAGGGGCTGGCAATCCGGGCGCTATGACGCTAGGCGAAGCTCCAAACTCCCTTCCTTTCAAAGGCTGCCCTATGGACCTTCGCAATATCGCGATCATCGCCCACGTTGACCACGGCAAGACGACCCTCGTCGACGAGCTGCTCAAACAGTCGGGCGCGTTCCGCGAAAATCAGGCCGTGGCCGAACGCGCGA
Source organism: Salipiger sp. 1_MG-2023 (assembly GCF_030547555.1). Lineage (NCBI taxonomy): Bacteria > Pseudomonadati > Pseudomonadota > Alphaproteobacteria > Rhodobacterales > Roseobacteraceae > Salipiger > Salipiger sp. 1_MG-2023. Next base: position 138,027 of record NZ_JAUOQN010000004.1, read on the forward strand.
TGGACAGCAACGACCTTGAGCGCGAGCGTGGTATCACCATTTTCGCCAAGCCGACTTCGGTCGAGTGGAAAGGCACGCGCATCAACATCGTCGACACCCCCGGCCACGCCGATTTCGGCGGCGAGGTCGAGCGTATCCTGAGCATGGTCGACGGTGTTGTCCTGCTGGTCGATGCCGCCGAAGGCCCGATGCCGCAGACCAAGTTCGTGACCTCCAAGGCGCTTGCGCTCGGGCTGCGCCCGATCGTGGTGCTCAACAAGGTCGACAAGCCCGACGCCGAACCCGACCGCGCGCTGGATGAATGCTTCGATCTGTTTGCATCGCTGGATGCCGATGAGGATCAGCTGGATTTCCCGCATATGTACGCTTCGGGCCGCAACGGCTGGGCCGATGCCGAGCTGGACGGGTCGCGCAAGGATCTCTCGGCGCTGTTCAACCTGATCGTCAACCACGTGCCCGCCCCCAAGCAGGTCAAGCGTCAGGACGAAGATTTCCGCATGCTGGCCACCACGCTGGGCTCTGACCCGTTCGTCGGCCGCCTGCTGACCGGCCGCGTTGAAACCGGTCGGGTCAAGGTTGGCCAGACCGTGCAGGCGCTCAGCCGCATCGGCCAAAAGATCGAACAGTTCCGCGTCACCCGCGTGCAGGCCTTCCGTGGCCTTGCGCAGTCGGACATCGACGAAGGTCTCGCGGGCGATATCGTCTCGCTCGCTGGCATGACCAAGGCGACCGTGGCTGACACCATCTGCGCGCTGGCGGTGGATGAACCGCTCGATGCGCAGCCGATCGATCCGCCCACCATCACCGTCACCTTCGGCATCAACGATTCGCCACTGGCGGGCCGTGACGGCAAGAAGGTGCAGTCCCGCGTCATCCGCGAGCGTCTGATGAAGGAAGCCGAAGGCAACGTCGCGATCAAGATCGCCGACACCCCCGGCGGCGAGGCTTTCGAGGTCTCGGGTCGCGGTGAACTTCAGATGGGCGTTCTCATCGAGAACATGCGCCGCGAAGGGTTCGAACTGTCGATCTCGCGCCCGCAGGTGATCATGAAGGAAATCGACGGCAAGCTGATGGAGCCGGTCGAGGAAGCCACCATCGACGTCGATGACGAATACTCCGGCGCGGTAATCGAAAAGCTGACCGGCGTGCGCAAGGGCGAACTCGTCGAGATGCGTCAGGCTGGCGCGGGCAAGACGCGGATCATCGCGCATGTGCCCTCGCGCGGTCTGATCGGCTATCACGGCGAATTCCTCACCGACACCCGCGGCACCGGCGTTCTGAACCGGGTGTTCCACGGCATGACCCCGCACAAGGGTCCGATCGAAGGCCGCCGCGCTGGCGTTCTGATCTCGATGGAAAACGGCGAGGCGGTGGCCTATGCGCTGTGGAACCTCGAAGATCGCGGCAAGATGTTCCTTGGCGCGCAGGCCCCGGTCTACACCGGCATGATCATCGGCGAGCATTCGCGCGACAACGATCTTGAGGTGAACCCGCTCAAGGGCAAGAAGCTGACCAACGTGCGCGCCTCGGGCACCGATGAAGCGGTCCGCCTGACCACGCCCGTGACCCTGTCGCTGGAAGAGGCCATCGCCTACATCAACGACGACGAACTGGTCGAAGTAACGCCCAACGCGATCCGCCTGCGCAAGCGCTACCTCGATCCGAACGAGCGCAAGCGGATGTCCAAGGGGCAGTAAGGCCTATAATGCACTAGATCTAAAACGCCCTCGCATTCTTGCGAGGGCGTTTTTGTATGGACTAACCTGAATTGAATTACACCCACATTATGAAGACTTTAGATTAGGCCTGACACCAGAAGTGTTTCAGCAAGCCGTTCTTAGGTCATGTTGAGGCTCTGTTGCACAAAGCCGCTGATGGCCAAGCTGCCCCTTCCCCCGGACACACTTATCCTACAGCCTCGGTCACGG